>JBIINH010000093.1:0-8728 GCA_044337585.1 Bacteroidia bacterium | reverse complement strand
ATGATGACTCGCTGAATTTTCTTTATGCAGCTCTGTCAACTAACAACTACCTTCGATGGAACAATCCGCAATCAGGCGCAAGTTTCACCCCTGTGCGTGTTCCTCAAATTACCGCTCAGGTTTCAGCGGTAACGGTCTCGCCCAATGTTTCAAGAAGGGTATATTTTGGTTCGAGTAATGGACGCATTGTTAGGGTAGATAGTGCCAATATTGATACCATGCGAAATGGAACACTTTTGAATAATGGCGTTGCCGGATTTACCAATTATGTAAACTGCATTGAAGTTGAAAAAGGAAATGAAAACCATATCATAGCCATTCAATCAAATTATGGGGTAAATAATATTTGGGAAACAAAAAATGGGGGCACCTCATGGACCGCCTGTGACGGTAATTTGCCGGATATGCCGGTACGTTGGATTTTGCTAAATCCGGATAAACCATGGCAGGCAATTATTGCAACCGAGTTGGGTGTGTGGAGCACCGATAGTTTACGAGGAGCAACTACTGATTGGCAGCCAAGCAATGCGGGGTTGGCTAATACACGCTGTACCATGTTAAAACTTCGTGCATCAGATAAAATGGTGATTGTGTCAACGCATGGTAGGGGACTTTATTCTTCAGATGTATTTATGGAACCTTACGCAGATTTTATGGCCAATCGCACCGTAATTTATCAAGGACAAGGTGTTCAATTTACAAGTATGTCAGGTAAAGCAACATCATATAGCTGGAACTTTGGTGATGCAACATCTGCTACAACTGCCAATCCATTTAAGGTATACACAACACCTGGAATATATACCGTTTCACTTGCTATCAATGGCGGATTTTCAACCAAAACCCAAACCGCGTATATTCAAGTATTGCCATATAGAGGAATACCGTATACCTTGGCTATGGGGGGTAATTTTGATGTAAATGCAACTGATTTTGCGTCATCACTCATATCAGGAACCGCATTCGCAAGGGGTAGTTCATCTACAACAGGCAAAGCCGGCACACGAAGCGGAAGTTTTGCTTGGGTTACGGGTTTATCTGGAAATTATGCAAATAATACCACAGCCTATCTGTATACACCAAACTATAATTTTTCGGCAGCAGGCACCTATACCTTTAGTTTTTATTGCCGCAATGTTTTTGAAATTGGGTATGATGGATTTCGTGTTGAATATTCGACAGATACAGGTACATCATGGATACCGCTAGCCACAACTACCTCAACAGGCTGGTATGATTTTGCCAATACTGCAGGTACTGCCGCGTTTCCCGTAAATCAAGCATTTTTTAACGCAAACAATGCTACGTATGCTCTTAAAAGTTTTAATGTTTCGTTTTTACAGAATAATACAAGGGTTGCATTTAGGTTTGTGTTTAAAACAGATCCTGCTGTCACTGCTGCGGGAGTAGCAATAGATGATATTGAAATACAAGGACCAAGCAATAATGCGTTGCCTTTACAATTAATATCATTTTCAGGGAAAAGAGTAAACAAAGAAACTATAGAATTGGATTGGCAAACAACTGATGAAATTAATGTGAGCCATTTTGAAATAGAAAGAAAATTTAATTGGGAAAACAATTTTGAATGGATAGGGAAACGCACTGCTACCAATAGCAAAGCAAGAAAGTCAGTGTATGATTTTGAAGATTTACATGACTTGGAAAATAGTTATTACCGACTAAAGATGATAGATATGGACGGTAGCTATACTTACTCAAACATTGTTTTTATTGGTGCACATTCAGGGCCAACTAAAAATAACTATTTGCTTATTCCGATTTCTGGACAAAATAAAGTGTTCAAATTATATACTAACAATACTGCTGGAAACAGGGTGCAGCAAATTGAAATCATCAATAACAACGGTCAGGTTGTAGCAACATACAGCGTTAACGGGAATGAAACTATTTCCTTGCAGCAATACAGTAGCGGTGTTTACTATGCCCGTTTCAAATTGGATGATGGAACCACACAAACGCAAAAAGTACTTGTGCAGTAGACAGTCAAACTGAATTTTGTTATGGGTTAGTTATGAAATAGACGTGAAAGCTATTTCAGTAAACAAATATTACTCTGTTTTTGCCTGTAAATTCCAAAGCACAAAACTCCAAAAATCAGTTGCATCATCAATTAATTTCGTGGTAGGTTTGCCTGCACCATGGCCCGCTTTTTTATCAATGCGAATCAAGATTGGGTTTCCTGCTTTCTTTTGCTTGGCTTGTAATTCGGCTGCAAACTTAAATGAATGAGCAGGCACCACACGGTCATCATGGTCAGCAGTCATTATCATGGTTGCCGGATAATTTACACCTTCTTTCACATTGTGAAGCGGAGAGTATTTAATTAGAAAATCAAACTGTTTGGCTAAGTCACTGCTGCCATATTCTCCTGCCCATCCCCAGCCTATTGTAAATTTGTGATAACGAAGCATGTCAAGTACACCAACTGCCGGAATCGCTACTTTAAATAAATCGGGACGTTGTGTCATACAAGCGCCAACAAGCAAACCTCCATTGCTGCCACCATTAATAGCGAGTTTCTCTGTTGAGGTATATTTTTCATCAATGAGGTATTGGGCTGCTGCAATGAAATCATCAAACACATTTTGCTTTTTTTCAAGCATACCTGCTTTGTGCCATTCCTCACCATACTCACCACCACCGCGCAAGTTTGCGATGGCATATACGCCACCCTGTTCTAGAAAATATATTCGGGAAATGCTAAATGATGGAGTGAGTGAAATATTAAACCCTCCATAGCCATACAAAAGTGTTGGGTTGTTGCCATCCAGTTTAATTCCTTTTTTATGAATGATAAAAAGGGGAATTTTTGTTCCGTCTTTACTTGAGTAAAAAACTTGCTTTGTTTCAAATTGATCTGTATTAAACCCTACTTCGGTTTTTCTAAATAAAGTTGATTTTCCGGAAGTCAATTCGTAGCGGTATATCTCTCCGGGGTTGGTAAATGAGGTGAAGGTATAAAACGCCTCTGTATCTTCTTTCTTTCCACCAATAAGACTTGCAGTTCCAATACCCGGTAGTATTATTTCTTCTTTTCCACTTCCATCAGCATTTGCCCTAAATAGCCGTGTGCTGGCATCCTTAAGGTAGCTTAAAAAAAGTTTACCATTCCAATACGAAACACCTTCCAATAAATCGTCACTTTCTGCTACAATGGTTTTCCAATTCTTTTCTTCTGGTTTAGTTGGGTCCAGTTCTATCAGCCGATATTTAGGTGAGCCTTTATCGGTAGTAGCTAAAATGCGGTCTCCAATATTATCTACAACGGCATAATTATTCTCAAATCCTTTGAATAGTGTACGAAATGTTTTTTCATCTTTATTCAAATCTTTGATGAGTATTTCATTTCCATGGGTGCCTTCACTCACATAGATGAGCATAAAGCGTTCATCTTCGGTAATGGCAGCATTGAAATAGCGTAAAGGATGTGCTTTGTCTTCATAAATAAGTTCGTCTTGTTGTTGTGGCGTTCCAATCTTGTGAAAATAAATTTTCATAAATTCATTTTGGTTGCTGTATGCTTTTCCTTTAGCCGGCTCATCATATCGGCTATAGTAAAAACCATTTCCTTGCCAGGTAGCTCCACTAAATTTAACCCATTCAATTTTATCATTCAAGTATTGTTTGGTTGTAACATCCATCACTACAATTTCATTCCAGTCGCTACCACTTTGTGCAATTCCAATGGCGCATAATTTATGGTCTTTACTAAATGTAATGCTGGCGAGCGAGGCTGTTCCATCAGCGGTTAGGGTATTGGGGTCAAGAAAAATTTCGGGCGTGGCATCCAATCCTTTTTGTCGGTAAAGCACGCTTTGGTTTTGTAACCCATCATTTTTGAAAAAGTAATACCATTCTCCTTCTTTAAATGGGCTTGAGTATTTTGGATAATTCCATATTTCTGTCAATCTTTTTCTGATTTGTTCCCGATATGGGATATGGGATAGGTAATCGAATGTGATGTCATTTTGTGCATCAACCCATTTCATTACGCTACTTGCAGTATCGTTTTCGAGCCAACGGTATGGGTCATTGATGTCGGTTCCAAAATAATTATCTGTTACATTTTCACGAATAGATTCGGGATATGGTTTCACTTCAATTTCTTTTCTCATATTTTGTTTGCAGGCAAATAATGTCGCAGTAGCAAGAATAAACAGGATGGATTTTTTCATAACGGAATTGATTTATTGATTTTGCAAGGACTCCCAATACTCAACCGCCCTGCGTGTATGAGGAATAACAATGGTGCCACCTACGATATTGGCTACGGCAAAAATTTCAAATATTTGAGGGGTGGTTACCCCCAGCTCGTGGCATTTTCCTAAGTGATATTTGACGCAATCATCACAGCGCAACACCATGCTTGCCACTAGACCCAACATTTCTTTTACAGATGAAGTCAAAGCGCCTTCTTCGTAGGTATTGGTATCCAAGTTAAATAGTCTTTTTAAAACCAAATTATCAGCACCTAGAATTTTTTCATTCATGCGGGTGCGGTATTCATTAAATTCTTGAACAGATTGTGTCATTAGTAATCAAATTTGAGAATCAAATCTATAACAATTTAATAGGGAGTTGGCAAAAAATGGATGAGCGGTAAAAAAATTATCAATAATCAATTGAGGTGCGCGAAAAGCGCATATACTTTTTGATATTGATCCAAAAGGCTAAAACCAAATATATAATTACAGGAGAGGCCATGGTGATAAAAGAGAGATAAATAAAATACAATCGAATACGTGAGGATGAAATGCCTAGCTTTTCACCTAAATACGTACATACACCGAAGGCATATTGCTCGAAAAAATATTTTATACGATCAATCATTTGATTGCGAAATTAAGGTGTTTTATAATACAATACCAACTGATTAGTAATTAATCTTTTATGGTGTGTACTTCCCAGCCATCTTTCATGTAATACTTTACATTCTCGGGTAACAAGGTATTTATTAAAAGAGTTCCTCCAATTCCTACACCTGCAGATATGGCAAAGATTTCTCCTGCTGTGAAACTTCCATTTTGGGAAAGCTCATATATAAAAAAATATGTTCCAACAACTACACCTATTTTCAGTAAGGTTTTTAGGGTTGTTCGGCCTAAAGTGATGCGTCTAAAGCCTTTAATGTCTTCAAGCCTAATTACTTTATAATTATTTACATGTTGACCGTCTTTCAGTTTTTTGAAAACGCCTAATTTATTCATATCTACTCCAAGCTCTACAGTGCTATCAGTAATATTAGTAACAGTGAGTTTGGCAAACTCAGTAACACCATTGTATCCCTTGTAGCTGACACATAATACGCTGCCTAGATTAACAACTATTGATTTCTGTTTTTTAGCGTTGAAGAAAAGCAATTTTTGAGCAAATACTTCTATTGAAAGAAGCAGCAAAATACAAAAGGTGGTATTTTTTATTGCCATAGTGAGGAATGTCCAATTGTGCATTGGAGACATTTAAAGTTGGTGCAATATGCATTATTTAATTGAAGTAATGCCTGGCTTTCAAATGCGGTGTTCACCGAAATGTCTTTACTTTTCCAGTAACGTGTTACCGCATTCTTTTCGGCAGGCAGCTTTTCTATAAATGATAATGCACGTTCACATAAGTCTGGATTTCCGGTAAGTTTACCATACAAAAAAAGTGCAGGTAATACACTATTGATAAGCAACAGGTGAATGCTTGATGTTGACATACTCCCTTCCGACTTAAAGTGATACAACTTTTCTAAGCTTTTTAGGTCGCTTGCTTCCATCACTTTTGAGAAGAGGTGAGAAGCATGATATATCAATTGTGCAAATTGTTCGATACGTACATCGGGAAAATTTTGAGGACGTGTTTTGGCAAATTTCCACGATTGTGCAGGGATGGTTTTTAATGCATATTTCCCAATTAAAAAGTCAGCTTCTTGGGCCAGGTAATTGTATTGAGGAAATTTAGGATGCCCTGCAAAGCCGGCTACACCAAAAAGCAAGGCCTTAATTTGGTGAAGGTTATTTTTGTGTTTTCCCAATACACGAAGGGGTATATTTCTGGCAAGCCATTCAAAGGGTTCACTATTGGTTTTCATGCCAAAGTAACGTGCCGTAAAAATGTAAAATGCATCTTCCCAACTGTTATTGCACGAACGCAAAATGGTCTCAAGTCGACTTGTTTTTTCTTCTAAGCGTTCGGTTAACAAACGGGTAAGCCACGATTGCAAACTAAAGGCTTCGGGTAATTTCATGATTTGCTCGCAAGGGATAAACGATTCGTTTTTTTGTAAGAGCTGATACCTTTTTAATAGAAACGGTGGGAGCAGCGTTTTTAATTCGAGTGTAGGAATGATTTCTTTGTTTTTATTGGCAATTACTTTGTCATGCAAATACACCACATGAAGTATCACATTGTCATAAGCCGGGTCGCGATGGTGTAAATGTTTATCCCAATCACTACTTTGTATATGTATTTCAATATTACCTGCCCAAGTGGTGTTTCCAATTTTGATACGGGCATTAAAAAAATCAGGTCCTGCATCCTTATTGTAAATTCCGGGATGATCAATTTCAATAGACTCACCGGAAATAGTTTGCAGCACATTCCCATGAAGCCTTTTGCTTTGCCATATGTAATGCAATAACTCTTCTTTCATTATACAGCATATTTTTGTAGTAGAACGCTCATTTCAATTTGCATTTTTAGTGCTTCGTTTGCTGCTGCTTGCTCAAAGTTTTTATCACCTGATGCATATATGATGCTTCGTGATGCATTGATTAAAATACCACAATCTTTGTTCATTCCATATTTAGCAACATCAACCAAACTCCCACCTTGTGCACCCACACCTGGAACCAAAAGAAAATGATTAGGAACAAGTTTTCGAATATGAATAAACTCTTCTGCTTTAGTTGCTCCAGCTACAAACATTAAGTTATCGGCTGTAGCAAACGAGGATGTATTTTTTATCACACGTTCATATAATTTTTCATTGCCAATTAGTTGTTGCTCATAATCGGCACTTCCTGGGTTTGATGTAAGGGCAAGCACAATGCCCCATTTATCAGGATAGCGAAAAAAGCATTCGATAGAATCTTTGCCCATATACGGTGCAAGGGTAATGCTATCAAATGGAAGTGTTTCAAAAAAAGCTTTAGCATACATTTGACTGGTATTGCCAATATCACCTCGTTTAGCATCTGCAATGGTAAAGTGTGTTGAAGGTATATGGGCCAACGTTTTTTCCATAATATCCCATCCTTTTTGTCCCAATGCTTCGTAAAAAGCTGTATTAATTTTATACGAGACACAAGATGCTTTGGTTGCATCTATAATTGCTTTGTTGAACGTTAATATGGGATCAGATTCAGTGAGCAAATGTTTAGGAATCTTTTCTAAATCGGTATCTAAGCCAACGCATAGAAATGATTTTTTACTGAATATTTGATTTCTTAAAGTTGTTTTGTTCACGGTGAATTAGAATAAAAAGTTGAACTCAATTGTCAGATTATGCATAGATTT
Organism: Bacteroidia bacterium; assembly: GCA_044337585.1. GTDB lineage: Bacteria > Bacteroidota > Bacteroidia > UKL13-3 > UKL13-3 > CAYSBE01. The sequence goes on along the minus strand of JBIINH010000093.1, from coordinate 1,204 downwards.
TCCTTGGCTTACAGGAGGTAAAGAAGGTAGAAGTCCGTCATTGATATTGATTAACCCATATTTACAAAGAAACTGGAATCCCACAAATGGTGTGTGAAATTGAGCCCCACCTACCAACATAAAATCATTTTTGGTTAAGCCGGGTTTACTGCTTTGCGGGTAGGCATCTCTGTATTGGTATATAGATGAATTGAGCAGCCTGGAATATTGAAGACCAAAGGCAATGACACTGCTGTTGTTAACATTTATACCCCGCATAAATAAAAATGGGAAATCAAGGTAATAACATTGAATACGGGAATATTCTGCAGGGCCATTATCAAAATTACTGCCACGCCTGCTCACTGATATTTCGGGCTGTATGAACCAGTGGGGCTTGAAGCGGTATTTTAAGTACATGCCGCCCATTAGGTTAAAATATAATTTATTGGTATTTGATTCTTTGCCCACCATTGTGCTTACACCTGAGCCCAATTTAATTCCAACTTTAAATTCAGGATTTATTTCAGGCTTTACCCAAGTCTCCTCATCGTTTGCGATACTGTCTTCAGCTTCTTGTGCAGTTGCATTTTCACAAAAACAAATGAGCATAATGAGTAAATAAGTGAAGTATTTTATGGGCATATATTTTTTCAAGTATGGAACAAATGTAAGGTGGGAATACCACAAACTGAAAGCCTTTAGGAAGGAGATAAATTTTATTTTTTCCGTATTAAGGAAAATTTATTATAAATTCGATATTCAAATAAAATAAAACGGTTATGAAAATAAGAATACTAATCTTGTTGTGTGCAGTGCTATTTAACCAATTGCTATTTGCCCAATTTTCTTTACAACGTCAACCCGTATCAATTATCAATAATGTTAATCGAATGGTTACCTCATGGAGTAATACATCGGGTAGCAGCATGGGAAAAACAAGCACCTGCTCTTATGATACAATAAACTATGTGTTTAATAAAACTACACAGTTTCAAGCCATCAACGTGAATAACGTAAACAGTGCTAATACATGTATGCAATGGTATCCGGCACCGCAACCCATCACTGTGAGCGGATTCGAATTTTATGCATGGCAAACTGCCGGCACTAGTGCCGTTGTAACATTAACATGTAGAATATATAATGCTAGTGTGACCGACTCTTTGCCAACAGGGGCTGCATTAGCTACCACAACGGTAAATGTAGATTCAACTTTTGGCAC
>JBIINH010000092.1:0-8814 GCA_044337585.1 Bacteroidia bacterium | reverse complement strand
GCCACTTCCTTAGCCTGCCCTGATTTTAATGTTTGAACAACAGTGTCAAAAATGTCAGCCGTCATTGCGGTTAATGAAACAAGGGTCAATAAACTGAGTGTTATTTTTTTTAGCATGCCGTATCTGTACCAATAATTATGCCACCAAAATAATACTTTTCCCATAAAGCAATGCATTTACACTTATTTTTGCAAACATGACACAAAAAACAATACTCGTAATATTGGATGGTTGGGGAAATGGAAAGCCTTATGCAGGCAATGCAATCAACTTAGCATCAAAACCAATCTTCGACAAATTGATTGCAAACTATCCCAATTGTGAACTAAAAACTTCAGGTGAATATGTAGGACTGCCTAATGGGCAAATGGGAAACTCTGAAGTAGGTCATATGAATATCGGTGCCGGGCGTGTGGTGTTTCAGCAATTGGTTTTAATCAACAAAGCATTTCGCGAAAAACTGGTGCACCAAAATACCGTCATTAATGATGCCATTGCTTATGCAAAAGCAAATCAAAAAAATATACATTTAATTGGATTGGTGAGTGATGGTGGTGTACACTCGTCCATTGTGCACCTTGATCAATTGTGTCACCTCCTGAAAGACAAAGATGCCGGTACGTTTTATTTGCATGCATTTACAGATGGTCGCGATACCGATCCCAAAAGTGGGATTGGTCACCTTGAGCATATGTTAGATACACTGAGTAAGACCAACGGAAAACTTGCCGGAGTGGTAGGTCGCTATTATGCCATGGACAGGGATAAACGATGGGAGCGGATAAAATTTGCTTATGATTTAATGGTGAATGGAGCAGGAGAGCATACTTCGGATGTTTTGACAAGCATTAAACAGAAATATGAGCAAGGAGAAACAGATGAATTTTTAAAGCCACTTTGTTTGGTTGAAAACGACAAACCTGTCTCAACAATTAAGGATGGAGATGTGGTAATTTGTTTCAATTTTCGTACCGATAGAGGAAGGGAGATTACCGAGGTATTAACCCAACGCGATTTTAAAGAATTCAATATGCATAAGTTGAATTTGCATTACATCACGCTTACTGAATATGATAAAAGTTTTGAAGATGTAAAGGTGGTTTTTCCGGAGATTGAACTTAACCAAACAATGGGAGAGGTGCTTGAAAAACATAACAAAAAACAGGTTCGCATTGCAGAAACCGAGAAGTATCCGCATGTCACCTTTTTCTTTAGTGGAGGCAAAGAAGCGCCTTTTACAGGCGAATCCCGGCACATGGCGCCATCGCCCAAAGTAGCTACCTACGATTTGCAGCCTGAAATGAGTGCTGATGAAGTGTGCCGTTTTACATTGGAAGAAATTGAAAAAAGTGAAGCCGATTTTATCTGCGTGAATTTTGCCAACCCGGATATGGTTGGTCACACGGGTGTGGTAGCAGCTGAAGTAAAAGCCATTGAGAAAGTAGATGAATGTTTAGGTAAAGTGGTAGATGCAGCATTGCAAAAAGGCTACACGCTATTGGTTACAGCCGACCATGGAAACGGTGAATACATGATAAATGAAGAAGATGGAACACCCAACACCGCACACACCACCAACAATGTGCCTTGTATTCTTATTCAGCCGCAAATTACTCATGTAATACATGACGGTAAACTGGCTGATATAGCACCCACTTTGCTTACCTTGATGGGAATTAATATACCGAAAGAAATGACTGGAGAAGTGTTGGTCAATTAGTTTATAAATCTATTCCAGAAAATATACCCGCTTCACCCGCTGTGAAATAGAGGTAAGCACTTCATAAGGTATGGTACCCGTTTTCTCGGCAATTTCTTGTACAGCTATTTCTCCGCCAAATACGGTTACTTCATCTCCTTCCTTGCAGTTGATGTCGGTTACATCAAGCATGGTCATGTCCATGCATATGCTGCCCACAACCGGTGCTTTTTGATTATTAATAATCATATAGCCTTTGCCGTGGCCCAGTTTTCGATTATACCCATCGGCATAGCCAATGGCAACTGTTGCAATTTTTGAATTTCGGTTCACCACACCTTTTCGGTTATAACCAACGGTTTCGTGAGAAGCCACTTCGTGTATTTGTGATACCACGGTTTTGAGCGTGCCTATTTGTTGCAGTTGTTTCTGTATTTTGTGCGAAGGGTCAATCCCGTATAAGCCAATGCCTAATCTTACCATATCAAAATGCGCTTCTGGAAAACGAATAATGCCCCCGCTGTTGAGTGTATGTTTGAGTATTGGATAGGCTAATGCCTCTTCTATTGCTTTGCAGCTTTGGCCAAATGATGCAATCTGCGCCCTTGTAAATTCATCATGTTTTTTGTCTTCGCTGGCTGCCAAGTGAGCAAATACTGATTTTACCGTTAAAGTTTCATGATGCGACAGCATATCAATCAACCAAGGTATATCTTGTTTGCTAAATCCGAGTCGTTTCATGCCGGTATCAATTTCGATATGAATTCCGGCAGATTCTCCGGCAGATTGTTTAATCCATTCCGACATGATTTGTTTGGAATAAATCACCGGTTCGAGGTTGTGCTTAAGAATTTGGTCAATAGCTGTTACTTCCACATTCATCACCATGATAGGCAGTTTGATGCCGGCTTCTCGTAAGATAACGCCCTCATCTGCATAAGCAACGGCAAGATAATCTACCCGATGGAACTCAAGTATACGCGCTATTTCATAACTCCCTGCTCCGTAGCTAAACGCTTTGACCATAGCCATGATTTTGGTACCCGGTTTCAATTGATTTCGGTAAACGTTCAAATTTTGAATCAGCGCACTCAGGTTAATTTCAAATACAGTTTCATGAACCCGTTTTTCCAAGCGCTCGTTTATTTTTTCAAAGGCAAATTTTCGGGCTCCTTTAAGCAATATAATCTGGTTACGAAAATCGTGCTTGTGCAAGCATTGCAGAAATGAATCGGTTGTTGGATAAAATGTTTGTTCCCCTTCAAATAAATGATGGTGTTTAGAAATTTTAGTACCAATACCAATGATGTGCTTAATTTGTTTCTGTTTAAGCAATGTGGCAATAGCTTGATACAGTTTTTCATCAGGTAAACCTGATTCTACGATATCAGATAAAATTACAGTTTTGGTTAAGCCCCCCGCTTGTTGCGTCATAAAATCTAAGGCAATTTGCAATGATTGCATATCAGCACTGTAGCTATCGTTTATGAGGGTACAATTGTTGTTTCCTTCTTTCAGTCGCAAGCGCATTTCTATGGGCTCCAATATGCTAAAGCGTTGCAATACATCAGTACTTAACCGATTAATGCCAGCTAAAAATGCAAAACATGTACAAGCATTTTGTATAGATGCGTCATCAGTAAATGGAATTTGAACACTAATGTATTGAGCTCCTTTTCGCAGTTTGATGGTAGTCGTTTTCGTTGTCTTTTCTACTTCAAATTGGATATCAGCTTGCTTTAAGGTGGCACTCCAGGTAAGTAATTTTAATGACGGATGAGATTGTTTGAATTTACTGATTTCGCCAATTAGTAAAGAATCATCCGAGCTGCAGATGAGCAATTCGCTATGGGCAAATAGGCCTATTTTTTCTGCAATTTTTTCTGTACGGTTGGCAAAGCCTTCATCATGCGAAGAGCCAATATTGGTAAATATCCCAATCTGAGGACGGATGATTTTTTCCAATAAAGCCATCTCGCCTTTGCGTGAAATACCCGCTTCAAACAAAGCCAATTGATGATGGGCAGCCATTTGCCATACAGAAAGCGGGACACCCACTTGCGAATTGTAACTTTTTGGACTGCGCACAATTTCTGCATCTTCATGAAGCAATTGATAAATCCATTCCTTGACGATTGTTTTACCATTGCTGCCTGTTATACCCACAATTGGAATTGAAAATTCTTCTCGGTGTGAGGCGGCAATTGTTTGCAAGGCATTCAATGAATTCTTTACCAAAATCATATTGCTCTCTGATGGTAATTCGTCAGGTATGTGCTCTACTATAAAATTTCTTACACCTGATTGGTACACTTCTTTGAGGTACTTATGACCATCATGATGTGTTCCACTAATTGCTATGAAAACGCTTGATTCGGGTTGGAGGATTTTTCTTGAATCTATTAATAGGTGATCGATAAACGCATCATTAGCAGATTGTATAATTGTTCCGCCTGTGATTTCTGCTATTTTTAAAATATGATACGCCATCAGCAGCCTCAAACGTAAGAAAAATAAACTTAAGATTTTTCATTGATTGAATTCAATGTGTGTTTGGTTATACTTTGGTAAGCATAAATCAAGATGCCGGCACATATTAGTAGTAAAATAGCCATAATGAAATAAGCCCATCGAATGGTATCCCCATCAAAAAAAGAAGAAGAAAACAGTAGAATAAACAAGGTGCGCATGAATACATTAGCAAGATTGAAAATACTGCCCACACGGCCAATTACCTCATTAGGAACATGCTGAAAAAGGTAGGCCATTCTTAGCACCCGAATACCTGCATTGGTAAACCCTAAAATGAGCGATACAGCATAAATGATAACCACACTACGTGTAGTAAATGCCAGCATGAATATCAAAACAGTTAACAAAGTAAGTATGATTACGGACTTAACAGAATGTGCACTAGAGAATACTTTCCCTACAAACAAACCGGCACTCAGTGCACCCAATGCGTATATACCATCAGCCAAGGCAAATACACTCCCATCTTCATGTAAATGTCGGTCAATATATCCGGGTAATACGGCATGAATTTCCACCAGCAGCATGGCAAATACGGCAAATGAGAAAAGACCAAAAATGAGAATTGGTTTGTTTGCTTTCAAAAAAGTAGCACCTACTTTTATTCTTTTTAGAATATTGCCTGTTGCAAGTTTTAAATTTGGATTTGGGGTATATGGAATGAGTTGGATAAGCAAAGCCGCAACAAAATATGTAGAGGCATTGAGCATAAATATTTGCCATATTTCCCATTTGGCAATGGCAAACGGCATGTTTACCTGCATGCCAAATAGTGAAGTGTGTCCGCTACTTACACCATCAAGCAACAAAGCAGCAATGGCACCCGATAAAATAGATGTACTTTGGCCAACGAGCTCGATATTTGAATTCAGTCGATGATAATTATCAGGAGTTGTAATTTCTTGCCCGAAAGCATATAGTGTCGGGTAATGTATATTGTAGTTTAGCATGGTAATACCAAATACCGATACCACCAACGTGTCGGATAATGTTCCGGCTGCATATCCATACAGGGCAATTGCCAAAACTAAGATTGCACAAATTAAATTGGTGAACAAGAAATTGGATTTACGGCTGTACTTATCTACAAGTACCCCGGCATACAAGCCAAAAAACATGACCAGCAACGTGATGAGTGCGTATGCCTTATTGAATTGGGCTGAATGATTGCGCGTAGCAAAATACCAAGGAATAGCAAGCATGCTAATGCCTTGGGCAAAACCACTTATGCCATTTGCTATAAATAAAATAAAAAGAGGTGATTTTTTTTTCAATGCGGTGGCGAAAGTAGCTACGAAATGGTAAACTTAAGCAATGTGCTCATTTATGTTGTTTTGCTTGCTGTAAATTAGCATCTTCGAAAACGTGACTACTAAACCTCTTACCCAAAAACAAGTTTTGCTTAAAGCCGCATCCTATTGTGCATATCAGGAACGCTGTCATACAGAAGTGGCAGCCAAACTGGCTGAATGGGGATTTTTTGGTATCGATGCTCAACAGGTAATCATTCAGCTCATTGAACAAAATTATTTGAATGAAGAACGATTTGCCAAATCATTTGCAGGTGGAAAATTTAGGGTGAAAAGCTGGGGTAGGCAAAAAATCATAAGGGAATTGAAGATTAAAAAAATTTCGCCTTATTGCATTCAACAAGCTTTGCAAGAAATTGATGAAGCCGAATATGAGTTACGACTTATAGAACTCATGACCGATAAATGGGCAGACTTAAAAAAAGAACGGAGTAAGCTCATAAGGCAACAAAAAGTGATTCGTTTTGCACAATCAAAAGGGTATGAGATGGATTTGATTATGCCGCTTATAAAAAAGATTGAACCCTAAAATCAAAAGTACAGTCGCTTTGTTATAAGTTTGTACCGTAATTATTAATCATACACATGGAAGAAATACAAGAATATTTAGACGTATACAGCGAATCAACCCCAAATCCGGAAACAATGAAGTTTGTTTTCACCAAAATGATTTTGCCTGGAGAAAGTATTGATTGCCCAACACGCGAGAGTGCCACAGCGTCTCCTTTGGCTCAAAATCTATTTGAATTTAATTTTGTGAATGGGGTATTTATCATGAACAATTTTGTTACCATAACACGTAAAGAGGGAGTAGAGTGGGAAGAAATTGTACCGATTGTGAAAGAGTTTTTGAAGTCATACATTACTGCCAATGAGCCTGTGGCTGGAGCTAAGGTAGCTGAAGTAACCAAAGATTTTGGCGCGGATAATGATACCGTTACCAAAATAAAAGAGATATTGGATACGTACGTAAAGCCTGCAGTAGAAACTGATGGAGGTCAGATTACCTTTCGCGACTTTGAAAACGGCATTGTTACTGTTGAGCTAAGAGGTTCATGTAGTGGTTGTCCTTCATCTACTGTTACATTAAAACGTGGAATTGAAGGTATGCTTACCCGTATGCTACCTGAAGTGAAAGAAGTAGTTGCTCACGCATTATAAAGTTTTTATCATGTAAGCACTGAACATAAAAAAATCCCGAACCATTGGTTCGGGATTTTTTTTATAAAATGAATTTTGATTAATTCAATTTTTGGAATTGCTTGGTAAGCACCGTATTGTTTTCGTTGATACGAATAAAATAAATACCTTTTTGCAATTCACTTACATCAATTTTTGCTGTTTCGCCACCTTCATGCTGGTATACTTTTACTTTACTACCAAGCACATTAAATATTTCAATAGTTACTGCATTTTTTGAGGGTACACTGATTGAAATAATATCTTTTGCAGGATTTGGATAAACAGTTAATGTATTTTGTGTTTTGGTAGTTTTTTTAACAGAAGTAACCCATGCAGTAGCATTGATGCTAAAGGTATCAGATATATTGGCGTACTTTAAACTTTGCACTACAATAACTGCTGAACCTGTACCTGCAACATTGTTAAAAAAGATATCACCTTTAAGTAAACCATTTTTCCCTACCCCAAGATTGAAATTGTAGCTGTCATTTACTTTTGCATCGCTGTTGCAATAAAATGGATCACAAAATGATAAGGTCCATTGTGTTGGATATGTCATTTCAATAATTCTCCATGCAAAAGCGGTATCATTAGCATCTGTAGCATTGTTTGTCATGGAGGTGTATCCTTGACCTTCACTAGCATTTGGTCCTGAAGTATTTAATACTTTATTCGACAAAGAAAACTGTGCAAATGTCATGTATGGCATAACCAATAAGCAAACGATAAGTATATTTCTATTCATTAGTGTGATTTTAATGCTGTCAAAGATGCGGTATATAATGAATAAAGACAAGGCATTAAGAAAATATTTGTAAAATTATCAGTCAAAACTTGTATTTATTGAATTAAGTTCTGCATATTTGGTTTGAATTAACTAAATCAACAATCATGAAAAAATTATTACTTTCAATTAGCGCATTAGCTGTGATGAGTTTCTCTTCATATGCTCAATCTGGCTATCATTATGTAAAAAGCGTAGGTACCGGTTCAGAGTATTCGATGAACCCTACATCAGGTACGACAACAATCATTAATGCCACTACGCCAACTTCGAATAACATTTCTTCTATACAAGCCATTCCATTTGTATGGAGATACTTTGGTTCAATTGTGCAAACATTTAAAGTGAGTACGAGTGGGTATTTAACTTTTAATTCGGCACAAACTACAGATATAGCTACAAATATTGCTTTGCCGAGTACATCAGCACCAACTAACGCTATATTCGCTTTTTGGGATTCAACTGTAATGAACCAAGTAGTGCAAGGAACAAATACTTTTCCTTCAGATATCCGTCATTTTACATACGGCACAGCTCCTAATAGGGTATTCGTTGTACAATGGAGACTGGTATTGAAAGGTGCTGCAACAAGCCCAACTAATGTAACTTATTATGCTATTCGTTTTTACGAAGCAGGCAATGGTGATAAGTTTGATATCGTGCACAATTATGGTTTTGGAACATTTGATGCTACTGTAGGTTGCCAAAACAGTGATGGAACCAATGCCACACAACTAGCTGAATCACCAAATAAGAATTTTGGAGGAAATGACGGATCATACGATGCTGCAGAAAGCGATGTGTATACCTTCTTCTACAGAGCAAATCAACCTAGTTTTGATATGAGTGCATTAAGCTGTACCACACAAGAGTATGTGCAAAAGGCAACAAACTATAATTTGACAGGTGCTTTAGGAAATTTTGGAAGAACAGCAATTACCTCTTTCACACTAAACTATTCAATTGATGGTGGTGCTGCGGTTACTCAAAATATTACAGGTGTAAATCTTGTAGCTAAGGGAGGTCAGTATACGTACATGCATAATACACCTATCAATTTTGCTACCGTTGGAACCAAGACAGTTAAAATTTGGGCATCAGCTTTAAATGGTAGCAATGCTGATGGTGATATGACAAACGATACATTTACCAAATCATTTGTCGTATTAAATGAGATTGCTCCTCGTAAGACACTATATGAAGTATTTACTTCATCTACATGCCCTCCTTGTTTGCCTGGTAATCAAGTTTTGGATAATGTATTGGTTAATAATAAAAATGAATATACAGTAATCAAGTACCAATAT
>JBIINH010000091.1:0-8841 GCA_044337585.1 Bacteroidia bacterium | reverse complement strand
CCGCCTTCTTCTGATATTTCTAGTAAAATAGGAGTGAGGACATTGCTTAGGGCATAGCTTGCTGTTCGGCTAACTCGGGATGCAATATTGGGTACACAATAATGTATCACTTCATGCTTAATGAAAATGGGTTTATCATGCGTGGTAATTTCTGAAGTTTCAAAACATCCCCCTTGATCGATGAAAATATCAATGATTACAGATTTGGGTTTCATTTCACTTACTGTTTCTTCAGTGACCACACAAGGACAACGACCTTCTTCGCTCCACAAGCATCCAATGGCCACATCTGCACTCAGCAAGGCTTTGTTTAAAATTTTTGGATGAATAAGAGAGGTAAAAATTTTCACACCCAAATTATTTTGTAACCTACGCAGCTTTTCTAAAGAATTGTCGAATACCTTTACACTAGCTCCTACACCTAGCGCTGCGCGAGCGGCATATTCACCAACGGTACCTGCACCAATAATCACAATTTCAGTTGGCGGAATGCCGGTTACCCCGCCTAGCATTTCACCTTTTCCTCCGTTATTGCTGCTTAAATATTCAGAAGCCACAGAGATGGCACTTGTGCCGGCAATTTCGCTCATGCTTCTTACAATTGGATATATATTGTCTTCCGATTGCAAAAACTCAAATGCAATAGCTGTTAGTTTCTTCTCCATCAATGCTTTGATGTAGGCATTATTTTTGTTTGCAAGTTGAATAGCAGAAATAAGCAATTGGTTTGATGATAGCATTTGTATTTCTTCAATCTCAGGTGGTTCAACCTTTACAATCACATCACATTTATAAACTTCAGACTTGCTGTAGCAAATTTTGGCACCGGCTTCACTATATTCTTTATCACTAAAATGAGCAAATTTTCCTGCGCCAGATTCGATTAGTACATCATTTCCATTATTAATCAATAAGTTAACTGAAGAAGGTGTCAGCGCAACCCTATGCTCTTGTAAAATGGTTTCTTTGGGAACTCCTATGGTAAGTGATTGGTGAGGCTTTTTAGTTTCGGCCAAAGCTTCACGTGGCTGAAGTCCAGCTTGTTTTACCAACTCTGAAAAGGCGCTTTTGCTCGATTCGTCTATCATTACAGTTTAGGTTGATGTTGTTTTTTGATGCTCAAATATATTGGATAAATGGCGATTTTGCCAATGTTACCAAAATATATTGAAGATAAGTTTAAGATTATTTGAAAATATTTAAGCAGTTTGCTCATTATTCTAATCAAATTCTATATTTTTGCGGGCTTTAGTTGGAAAAAGTGTTCAAGGCCAAAGACTATATCATTGAATTCAATAAGCTGATTGACGGACAAAATGATTTTGATTTTGAGTTGAATACGGCATTGGTTGAAACGCTTTCGGGAAATACCCAAAGCTACCCGCTTACAGGAAATGCGCACCTTGTCCTGCAAAAAGGTTCAAACATGTATGAACTCACTTTTCAATTAGAGTGCAAGCTAAAAACAGCCTGCGATCGTTGTTTGAAAGAAATTGACTATCCGGTAAGTAAAGAAACGGTGCTCATTATCAAGCTTTCAGAGTTTGAGAGGTATGATGATGATGAGATTATTTACGTATCTCCGCAAACAATTCAGTTTGATGTTTCGCAATTGTTGTATGATACCATAATCCTATCTTTACCAATAAGAAAGACCTGTGAGGAAGCAGGACTTATCTGCCAAATGGATATCAATAGCAATCAAAACAACAACCCAAATGAGGCAATGGAAGAAAATGACCCCAGATGGGAAAAATTAAAAGCATTTTTTAAAAAGTAATAAACATAGATTAATTTAAACGCATATGCCTAATCCAAAACGAAAAATGTCTAATTCTCGCAGAGACAAGAGAAGGACACACTACAAAGGAGCAGCTCCAACCCTTTCAGTTGATATAACATCAGGTGAAACACACTTACGTCATAGGGTTACTGCTGACGGATTTTACAAAGGAAAACATGTTTTTCCTGAAATGAAGAAAGATATATAAGCTCTATTTTTGCTTATTTAATCAATCGATTGCACAATAAAGGTTTTAATTACTTTATAGTGCAATCGATTTTTTTCATAATTTGCCTTTAATTATACACACATAAACCTAAAAATACTATATGAAAATAGGATTTGACATTATGGGTGGCGATTTTGCTCCAAAACAAGCAATTCTGGGAGCCATACAGGCACTTTCAGAAGTTGGGCCAGAAACCACCATCGTTTTAATAGGTGATGAACAAGCAGCCCGAGAAGAGCTTGCTGCACACCAAGTTGATGACTCAAAATTTGAGTTTGTTCACACAACCGAAGTTATCGGAATGGGAGAGCATCCAACAAAAGCCATTTCCCAGAAGAAAGATTCAAGCATAGCAGTAGGGTTTTACCTGTTGGCAAATAAAAAGATTAATGCATTTATCAGTGCCGGAAATACCGGAGCCATGTTGGTGGGTTCCATGTTTTCTATCAAACCAATAGAAGGTGTTATTCGTCCGTGTATCACCACCATTGTTCCAAAACCAAATGGGAAAATGGGTTTGTTATTAGATGTAGGCGCAAATGCAGATTGCAAGCCGGATGTACTCTATCAATTCTCAGTTTTAGGCTCACTGATGATGAAACATTCTATGGGTGTAGAAAATCCACGTGTTGGTTTAATTAGCGTGGGCGAAGAGCCTGAAAAAGGAAACTTAATAACCATTGCTACGCATAAAATAATGGCCGAATCAACAGATATTAATTTTGTTGGAAACGTAGAGGGTCGTGATTTGCTTTCTGATAAAGCAGATGTATACGTATGCGAAGGCTTTGTAGGAAATGTTATTTTGAAAGCATACGAAGCCATGTATTATGTAATGAAAAAACGTGGAATAAATGATGAATATTTTGATACCATGAATTATGAAAATTATGGAGGTACACCTATTCTTGGCGTTAATGCCCCAGTGATTATTGGACATGGTATTTCAAATGCGAAAGCATTTAAGAATATGATTCTTTCAGCTGAAAACGTGATAAAAACACATTTGTGTGAGATCATAAAGGAATCATTTAAAAATTTAGTATTACCTGTTCAGTAATTATTAGTCAATATGTCAAAAATTAGAGCTGCAATTACCTGTGTAAATGGATATGTTCCACCAGATGTGCTTTCAAATGCAGATCTTGAAAAGATGGTTGATACGAATGATGAATGGATAACTTCACGCACAGGAATAAAAGAGCGAAGAATATTGAAAGAAGGTTTAGCACCATCTGATATGGCTGTAGAGGCCGTGAATGGATTGCTAAAGAAAAGAGGAATTACCGCAGATGATTTAGAGTTGATCATATTTGCCACAGTTACTGGCGATATGATTTTTCCATCTACTGCTTGTATTTTGGCTGATAAAATTGGAGCAAAAAATGCATGGGGTTTTGACCTTGCTGCAGCTTGTTCTGGTTTTTTATTTTCATTAGAAACAGCATCGAAATTTATTGAGTCAGGTCAATACAAAAATGTGTTGGTAGTGGGTGGAGATAAAATGTCGGCCATTATTGATTACAGCGACCGCAATACCTGTATTATTTTTGGTGATGGATTGGGTTGTGTTTTGTTGGAACCAACTACAGATGAAGTTGGAATAATGGATAGCGTATTAAAAATAGATGGTGGAGGCCGCCAGTTTCTACATCAAAAAGCAGGAGGCTCATTAAAACCGCCAAGCCACGATACGGTAGATGCACGAGAACATTATGTCTTTCAAGATGGTAAATCGGTGTTTAAATTTGCTGTGAAAGGAATGGCAGATGTATCTGCACAAATAATGGAAAGAAATCACCTTAAGTCTGAAGATGTTTCGTGGCTTGTTCCACATCAGGCAAATTTAAGAATTATAGATGCAACCGCTGAAAGGATGGGTTTATCTAAAGAAAAGGTGATGATTAATATTGATCATTTTGGAAATACCACCAACGGCACATTGCCATTATTGTTATGGGAATATGAAAATAAACTAAAAAAAGGCGACAATTTAGTTTTGGCAGCATTTGGTGGAGGATTCACATGGGGAGCCGTATATATCAAGTGGGCATACGATGGCGCAGCAGCTCCAAAATAAGAAGCTTAAAATTAATTTTCATTTAAGGATACAGCATTACAAAAATTATATACATTGCATTTAACAATAATCCATTGATTTATGGAACTAAAAGAAATAAAAGAGTTAATTAAACTGGTTTCAGAAGCAGGTGTTTCTGAAGTAGATGTAGAACGTGGCGACTTCAAAATCTCCATTAAAAAAACAGAAGAAAAGTCGATGTTGGTGCAGCATAGCCAGCCTACATATGTGCAAACATCTGTATTACCTGTTGCACAGCCTTCATCCTCTACAATCCATACAGAGAAAATGGAAGCTCCTGTTTCAAAAAGTGAAACCCTTTCAGGTGCAAATTTGATTACTATCAAATCTCCAATGATAGGTACGTTTTACAAATCATCCTCACCGGATAAACCCGCATTTGTACAAATTGGTGATGAGGTAATACCGGGTAAGGTTATATGTATCGTTGAAGCAATGAAGTTGTTTAACGAAATAGAAGCAGAAGTTTCAGGAAAAATAGTAAAGATATTGGTTGATAATGCTTCACCAGTGGAGTATGACCAGCCTTTGTTCCTGGTAGAGCCGAATTAATATTTTATAACCGTAATCATTTAATCGATGAAAATTGCATTCATCGGTTATGATTGCACACCCTTTATAACAATACGTATGTTCAAAAAATTGCTTATTGCAAATCGTGGAGAGATTGCCCTTCGTATTATTCGCACTGCGAAAGAAATGGGTATTAAAACCGTTGCTGTATATTCAACTGCTGATAAAGATAGTCTACATGTGAGATTTGCTGATGAAGCTGTATGTATAGGACCAGCGCCTTCTCCTCAGTCATACTTAAATATGGCTAGTATTATTGCTGCTGCAGAAATTACAAATGCAGATGCAATTCATCCGGGGTACGGTTTTTTGTCAGAAAATGCCAAATTCTCGCAAGTGTGTAAAGACCACGGGATAAAATTTATTGGAGCCAGCCCTGAAATGATCAACTCAATGGGAGACAAGGCAAGTGCCAAAGATACCATGAAACGTGCTGGTGTTCCTGTAATTCCTGGATCAGATGGGTTGATAGAAAGTGCTGAAGAAGGAATTAAGTTAGCAAAAGATATTGGGTATCCGGTTATCATCAAAGCAACAGCTGGTGGTGGCGGACGTGGAATGCGCATTATCTGGAAAGATGATGAGTTTGAATACAATTGGGACAGTGCTAAACAAGAAGCCAAAGCGGCTTTTGGCAATGATGGCATTTACATGGAAAAATATGTAGAAGAGCCAAGACATATTGAAATACAATTAGCAGGCGACCAATATGGAAATGTATGCCATTTGAGTGAGCGCGATTGCTCTATTCAACGCAGACATCAGAAACTTGTAGAGGAAGCGCCATCTCCATTTATAACTCCTGAATTGAGAGAAAAAATGGGAGCTGCAGCAGTTGCCGGTGCTAAATCAATAAATTACGAAGGTTTAGGAACCATTGAGTTTTTGGTAGACAAACACCGAAACTTTTATTTCATGGAAATGAATACGCGTATTCAGGTTGAACATCCAGTTACAGAAGAAGTAATCAATTACGATTTAGTTAAAGAACAAATACTAATTGCTGCAGGTGTGCCTATAAGTGGTAAAAATTATTTTCCGCAACGCCATGCCATTGAGTGCCGTATAAATGCTGAAGACCCTGCAAATAACTTTAGACCAACTCCCGGAAAGATTGAATACTTACATAAGCCTGGTGGAAACGGTGTTCGTGTAGACACCCACGTGTATGCCGGCTATACCATTCCTCCAAATTACGATTCGATGATTGCAAAGCTGATTGTTTTTGCCCAAACCAGAGAAGAGGCAATTATAAAGATGGAGCGTGCTTTAGGAGAATTTATTATTGAAGGCCCGGGATTGAAAACAACCATTCCTTTGCATATTAAATTGATGCAAAATGAAGATTTCAAAAAAGGAAACTTCACCACAGCCTTCATGAATACGTTTGACTTAAGTGATTTGAAATAAATCCTAAATAGCAAAAAAAAATCCGAACAGTTTCTGTTCGGATTTTTTTTTAGTTTCTTAAAACTACTTGAGTTGTTTTAGTACATCTTTTGCACGTTGATTCTCGGGATCTAAAACGATTATCTTATCAAAATAATCTTTAGCTAATTTGTTGTTGTCTTTCTGAATTGCATAACCTCCTAAATATTCATAGGCAGTAATAAGTTTGCTCTTTGATTTTTCAGGAGTTGCTGAAGCCAGCGACACAAATTTTTCGTAATTATACTTTGCAACCGTGTCTTTCATTTCTGTGTCAATTGAAGCATTTGCAGTTCCTCTCCAATAGTATCCATCAGCATAATCAGGTTTTAGTTCAAGAATTTTAATGTATGCTGAATCACATTTTTGGTATTGTTTGCTGTAATATGAAGAGAGTCCCAACTTTTGGTAATCAAGCAAAGTTACTTTATCTGTTTTGCTGATATAAGACTCAAAATATTTTACAGCTTCATCAAATTTTTTCAATTTATAATAAATGTCTCCAGCTTCTCTGTATAATTCAGTTTTGTTTGGGTCCAATTCAAGTGCTTTAGCGATGTAACCTGTAGCAATTACATCATTTCCCTGAATACGCGCATTCAGTTTTCCAAGGTATTCGTAATCGTTGGAAACAATTTTATCCTTTGGAACTCTTTCAATAAATGTGTTTAGAGCGGTAATTCCTTTTTGAAAATAAGGAAGTGCTTCAAGTTTATCTTTTATTTCTGCACCGTATTCATAGTAAGAATAACCGGCAAGTCTATACAAAAATATATCTGAACTATCTACAGCTTGGATTTCATTGATAAGGAATATTGCAGCACCCCAGTCCTGAGAACGGAACAATATACGTGCAAAGCGTTGTTTGTTGGCAATAGAGGGTTCAGAGTTTTCGAGGTATTTGGTATACGATTTTTTTGCCAAATCAAATTGTCTTGTTTGGTAATAGTATTCGGCCTGAGCTTTTAGTGCGGGTGCATAATTTGAATCAATGGCAATGGCACGTTGTAGTTCAGCTTTGGTAGCATCTGCATTTTTCACACGCAGCCAAATAAAACTTACCCTTACGTAAGCTTTGGGATTACTTTTTTCAAGCGATATCGCTTTCTCATACAGCGATGCAGCTTTACCGGCATTAGCGGGATATTTTTCTAAATACACGTCACCTGCAGTGATATAAAAATCGTAGGTAAGTTTGGGGTTTTCAATGCCAATATCAATAAGTTGAGAAGCTTCATCTACCATTGGGTTTTCAGGAGCAATCATATTATCTGCTACGTAGATAATCGCATTTAGGTCTTTATATCTGCCGTCTTTAGTGCGGCTAAATGATAATGCTTTATCAAATTGCAGTTTCGCTTCCTCTTTCTTTCCCTCATTTAGCAATAACCTTCCCAAGCCTGCATAATTGGCCGGATGCGTTGGTTCAACTTGGGTGCCTTTGGTAAAAGCAACTTTGGCTTCAGAGTTATTGAATAAATTGATATTGGATACACCTAAATAGTAATAATTAATTCCCGATGCTGGTTCTTTTTGGGTTAATTGGGTGAAAATTGTTTTGGCCAATTCAAACTTATCGTAGTCAATGGCGGTAAGTCCTTCCTGTAAAGTTTGTGCCCAAGCTAGAGGCGAAAGCAAAAGAAATAAAAGGGTAGCTTTAATGGATGAGCGCTTCATTTTTTTATTGGATATTTAGTGGTTGGTTATTTATTTCTACTAATCTAATAGGCGCCAGTGCCGGAACCAATCCTGACTTCAGAATAATTCGTTGGCCTTTATCGCTGGCAATGTATGATGCAAAGCCCGTGCCTAAACCCATTCTAGTCTCGCGACTAACAATAATTACTTTTCGCCAAAGTGGATATTGTTTCAATGCAATATAGGCTTGGTATGGTTTCATGCTAGGGGCTTCAGCTATTTCAGGATGCTCTGGTACGAGCTCGCAAACTTTTATTTGTTGCGTAAAATTTACAGAACTGCTATCGTCTTGGTCGCTAATCCATGCAACACCTATAAGGCCAATTGCATTTCTATTTTCCGATACATATTTAATTACTTCTGGGTTGCTTTTTACAGCAAAACAATTATCGCCTAATTCTTTTCCATTCATTACACTATCCTTTAGTAAACGAATAGCACCAGACTTTGGACTGTCAAATACCACTTGAATAGACTGAGCAGGAAGGGATTTATCTAATTGGTTCCATTGTTTAATCTCTCCTCTCAAAATCGCTCCCAATTGTTCTTTGGTAAATACGCTTTTGGGATTGCTATTGTTTACAACCACGGCAATAGCATCATAAGCAATGTCGGTATATCGTGGTTTTATTTTCACTGCTTCAAAAAGGGCTTTCTCTTCTGCATTTAATTCACGTGTAACGATGGCCATACGTGCCGAATCACTGCAAACCAACTGCATAGCATCAGTTTCGTTAGTGTAAATAATATTGATTTTAGCTTTTGGATAAATGTATTCGAATGCTTCTCGCTGAGCTTCGATAATTGGAAACAGTGATTCATCAGCTGTAATGGTAATTTTTCCGCTTGTGGTTGTATCTTGAACATCTTTGGATTTATTTCCACATGCACCTATAAACAATACTATGATAAAAAGGCAAAGAAAATTATTCAGGATTTTCATGTTGTTTATTTTTAATGCTGTTGTATGTTCGGTAAAATCGAAATATGCCATATAGAAGTAGCAAGGTAGCAATAATATAACGTGTT
>JBIINH010000011.1:0-28210 GCA_044337585.1 Bacteroidia bacterium | reverse complement strand
AAGCATTAAAGTTTCCTTTGCCAAAACTCTTGGCACCCTTTCGCTGAATGATTTCAAAAAACATGGTTGGTCTGTCTTCTACCGGTTTTGTAAATAATTGCAGTAAGTAGCCTTCATCGTCTCTGTCTACCAAAATACCTAATTCCTTTAATGGTTCAATATCTTCATCAATTTTACCAACACGATCCAACAGATCATCATAATACGATTTTGGCACCTGTAAAAATTCAACCCCACGTGCCATTAATTGGCGTATAGTGGTTACAATATCTTTGGTGGCTATTGCAATATGTTGCACACCTTCACCTTCGTAAAAGTCAAGGTATTCTTCTACTTGAGATTTCTTTTTACCCTCTGCAGGTTCGTTTATTGGAAACTTTACATAGCCATTTCCATTACTCATCACCTTACTCATCAAAGCTGAATATTCGGTAGAAATATCATTGTCATCAAATGAAAGAATATTTTTAAAACCCATTACGTCTTCATAAAACTTAACCCATGGGTTCATTTGATTCCAACCTACGTTCCCAACACAATGATCCACATAAAGTAATCCTGTTGGCTCAGGGTTGTAATCACTTTTCCATTCTCTGAAACCGGGCATAAATACGCCTTTATAATTTTTGCGTTCAATAAATAAGTGCTCAACTTCACCATAGGTTTTTATTCCGCACATGCGTATTTCGCCATTAGCATCTGTAAGTGTTGTTGGTTGCAATGTTGCCACGCCTCCCCTGCTTGTTGTTTTTTCAAAAGCATCATACGCATCATCTACCCAAAGGGCAAGATATTTAACTCCGTCACCATGCTTACGGTGATGTTCTGCTATCGGGCTGTCGCTTTTTAATGGCGAGGTTAATACCAAACGCATTTTATCTTGAATTAATACATAAGAAGCCCTATCCTTCAATCCTGTTTCTGGACCTGCGTAAGCCAATGATTGAAAACCAAAAGCAGTTTTATAATAATGTGCAGCCTGTTTTGCATTTCCTACCCAAAGCTCAATAAAATCTGTTCCATTCAATGGAAGAAAATCTTGGGTGGTTTCTTTTTTTGTTATTTCTAATGTTTCCATATTTGTCAAAGCGTTTATAAAGTTTTTGATTATTCTATCCAGGTCTTATAGTATTGGGGATCTTCTATATCCAATGCAGCTTGTGTAATTTTTAATGGGTAAAATGGATCAATCATTACTGCCAATTCTTGGGTTTCTTTTTTGCCTATTGATTTTTCAACTGTTCCCGGGTGTGGACCATGAGGAATGCCTTTTGGATGAAGTGTAATCATGCCTCGTTCTACATGCTTTCTGCTCATAAAATCTCCGTCTACGTAATACAAAACTTCGTCACTGTCTACATTGCTGTGGGCATATGGCGCAGGTACGGATAGTGGATGATAATCATACAAACGGGGTACAAAAGAACAGATAACAAAATTGTGTCCTTCGAATGTTTGGTGTATGGGTGGTGGCATGTGCACACGACCGGTGATGGGTTCATAATTATGGATGCTAAAGCCGTAAGGATATTGAAAGCCATCCCAACCTACAGCACTAAAAGGATGCGCTGCGTAGGTATAGGGAAAAATTAAATCCTGCTTTTTTATCATCACCTTAAACTCGCCCAACTCATCAAATGTCTCCAAATCACGTGGCAATATGATGTCTCTTTCGCAATACGGAGAATGCTCAAGCAACTGTCCGTAATTGTTTAAATAACGCTTAGGAGGTCTGATGGGAGATAAACTTTCAGTAATAAATAAACGGTTATTTTCATCATTGAAATGAAGCTGGTATATGGTACCTCGCGGAATAACTAGATAATCTCCATACTCAAATGGAATCTGTCCGTAAATGGTTTTTAATACACCACTGCCTTCATGTACAAAAATGACTTCATCCCCGTCTGAATTTTTGTAGAAGTAATCTGTCATACTCTTTCGAGGAGCAGCAGAAGCCAAATACACATCATTGTTATACAATAAATAAACCCTGCTTTTTAGGTAATCATCAGCCGGGGCTGTATTAAATGTTAAAAAGCTGCGGTTTTGCATGTTCTTATCTAAAGCAGCTACGGGGCCAAACTGGTATGATTCACCAATTTCTTTAACCATGGTTGGTGGATTGGTATGATAAACCAATGAATACAAGCTTGAAAATCCTTCGGTTGAAACCAACTCTTCTTGATAGAGTGTTCCATCAGGCTTGCGAAATTGTGTGTGACGTTTCTTAGGTATCTTTCCCTGTTTATGATAAAATGGCATAATGTTTATATCTGTTTGTTCAACTTTTTTTCTAAGGTAATGCAAACATTTTATGCTTTTTTGCGACTACATTAGAAAACTACAAGATGCAAATTTATTTCAAAACACCTTTTTATAAACTGATTTTTGTCATAGTTATTGGTGTTTGTTGTTTATCCTGCAATCGGGAAAACAATCATAACAATGCACCAAAAGACAATCCATCCGAGCCAATCATTGTAAGTGATGTAAAAACGGTATCTGCAAAAATTGAAACAGATCCTGAAAATCCTGAGTTGTATTACCAACGAAGTGTAATTTACTTCAGAGACAGTTATTTTGAATTGGCTCTTGCAGATATAAATGACGCTATAAAATATGACTCGCTGATGCCCTTGTATTGGTATCTCAAAGGCCGCATCACCTATGCTTCAAACCGTACGGTAGAATCTGAAAAGAGTTATAAAAGAGCCATTGAACTCAATGCTGATTATGAAGAAGCAAAACTAAAACTGGCCGAAATCTATTTGATTGTGAAAGAACACCAGAAATCAATTGATTTACTAAACAATATAGTGAGCAAAAATAAAAAGAATGCCGATGCGTATTTTTTCAGGGGAATGAACCAAAAAGAAGTTGGTGATACAGGAAGAGCAATCAGCTCCTTTCAGCTTTCACTTGAAGCTGACCCTGATTACTATGATGCAAACATTCAATTGGGCATTATATTAACAGCTCGTAAAAATAATGATGCTACAAAATACCTTGATGCCGCAACCAAAATGCGACCAAAATCAAAAGAGGCTTGGTTTGCCAAGGCCTATTTTTTTCAAGAAATGGGTAATTTTCAACAAGCATTAAATTGCTACAGAAAAGTGATTGAGATTGAACCTGAAAATGTGGATGCTTATTACAACGTAGGCATTATCAATATGGATGCGAAACAATACAAAGAAGCCCTACGATCATTTGATATTTGTGTAAAAATGAACCCCGATTTTATTGAAGCTTATTATATGCGTGGTCAGGTACATGAAAAATTGGGAAATACAGATGATGCAAAACTAAATTATGAATACATCATCAGAAGCGGGGCAAACTTCCCTGAAGCAGAATTGGCATTAAAGAAATTAAAGTAATACGGTTTGGTTTGTTGCAGCAATTAGCGGCATTTTAGTTTCTTTCAACCATTCATCTTCCAACACATCAGCCCAAGCTTTTAGGTAAATAATCACATCTTCACGTTTGTTGTGTTGTAGGTGTTTCACACCAATGCTGTTTAGTACTTGCTCGTTTTTTAAATATTCCAACTCATGTAAGTCGGTTGTGCTAAAGCCTTTTTCCAACAACGAAAAAATCAACTGATCCATTTGCAAGCCACTGGTTGGGCAATAATCATTTAGCTGTTCACTCCAGTCTCCCGTTTTTTCCATTGCATATCTATGGATGTCTGCTTTTGGCATATTTAACAGCACCTGAGCCAAGTTACCACAATTGCAACTTCCCATATGTCCCCATTCGTAGGGCTTATCGTTTGTAAGGTTAGTTGCTGTTTTTCTAAGTGCGTCTATAAGTATCAATGATGCTCTGGCCATATAATTACTATTTGAAGTATAAAAAAATCAAAGTTTAAATTGTTTTGAAAGCTTGTTCAAATATTCATTCATATTCTTAATTTGCGGCACATTTATGAGTCAAATTAATATTACATTACCGGATGGTTCCGTTCGCTTGTATGAACGGGGAGTAACCGCCCTTGACGTGGCAAAATCAATTAGCGAAGGATTGGCCAGAAACGTTTTAGCCGCAAAAGTGAACAATGAGTTGTGGGATGCTACACGTTCCATAAACACTGATGCTTCACTTACGCTGCTTACATGGAACGACAAAGAAGGGAAACAAACCATGTGGCACTCTTCTGCCCACTTGATGGCTGAAGCGTTGGAAGCGCTGTATCCCGGCATTAAATTCGGAATTGGTCCTCCTATTGACAATGGATTTTACTATGATGTAGATTTCAACGAACAGCCTTTTTCGACTGAAGATTTGAAAAAAGTTGAAGACAAAATGAATGAGTTGGCTAAAAAGAATAGCCAATACATGCGCAAAGATGTTTCAAAGGCCGATGCTATAGCCTACTTTACCGATAAAGGCGATCCGTATAAAATTGAACTGTTGCAAGAATTGCATGATGGACAAATCACTTTTTATGAACAGGGCAATTTTGTTGACCTGTGCCGTGGGCCACATATTCCTTCAACAGGTTTTATAAAAGCCATTAAACTAACTACCCTTGCCGGTGCCTACTGGCGTGGAAATGAAAAGAACAAACAACTAACACGTATATATGGTATCACCTTTCCCAAAAAATCGGAGTTGGATGAATACCTAAACATGCTGGAAGAAGCCAAAAAACGCGACCATCGCAAACTTGGCAAAGAATTGGAGATTTTCACTTTTGATGATGATGTGGGTCCGGGCTTGCCACTATGGTTGCCAAACGGTGCTGCTATTATTGAACGCTTGGAAACTTTTGCTAAAAAAACTGAAGCAGAGGCCGGGTATGTGCGTGTAAAAACCCCACATATTGCCAAAGAGAGCATGTACATCAAAAGCGGCCACCTTCCTTACTATGCCGAAAGCATGTTCCCACCCATGGAAATGGATGGAGAGAAATATTATCTTAAGGCAATGAATTGTCCGCATCACCATAAAATATTTGCTGCGTTGCCAAAATCATATCGCGATTTGCCTATGCGCTTCGCAGAGTATGGCACCTGTTATCGCTACGAGCAAAGTGGTGAACTATTTGGATTAATGCGGGTTCGCTCACTGCAAATGAATGATGCACATATCTATTGCACTGAGGCACAATTTGAAGAAGAATTTAAAAAAGTAAATGACCTTTACTTGAAGTACTTCAATGTGTTTGGAATTGATAAGTATGTGATGCGATTTAGCAAACACTCAGCCGAAAAGCTTGGACAGAAATACATCAACGCTCCTGAGATGTGGCTCAAAACAGAAGAAATGGTGCGAAAAGTATTGGTAAATTTGGGCGTAAACTTTGTGGAGGTTGAAGATGAAGCGGCATTTTACGGACCAAAAATTGATATCCAAATATACAGTGCCATTGGTCGTGAATTCACGCTTGCCACTAACCAGGTAGATTTTGCACAAGCCGAGCGCTTTGATTTGTGG
Source organism: Bacteroidia bacterium (assembly GCA_044337585.1). GTDB lineage: Bacteria > Bacteroidota > Bacteroidia > UKL13-3 > UKL13-3 > CAYSBE01. The sequence continues at coordinate 22,765 of JBIINH010000011.1, read as the reverse complement.
TACACCAATGAGCGAAATGAAAAAGAACGCCCAATCATCATTCACCGTGCACCGCTAAGTACACATGAACGTTTTATTGGCTTTTTATTAGAACATTATGCAGGTAATTTGCCACTATGGCTAACACCTAAACAGGTAGCTGTTTTGCCAATAAGCGAAAAATACGAAGCCTATGCACAAGAGTTGTTTAGCAAATTACAATCCGTTGGAATTACCGGATTTTGTGACATGCGAAATGAGAAAGTAGGCAAGAAAATTAGAGAAGCAGAAATTAAGAAAATACCATACATGTTGATTGTAGGCGAGCAAGAGATGGCTGAAAATGCACTTTCTGCCAGAAAACACGGAGGGGAAGATTTGGGTAAACTAAGCTTACCAGCCTTTATCCAATATTTCAAATCCCAACTTGGCGTAGATTTGAGTACCAATTAGTTAAGCCCTAAATGGAACACAACCTTATACAAGCTAATGTGCTGAAAAATAATAATTTACTAAAACTTTTTGAATTCCTTTATTTTTCAGATATTCGCATCCCGCTTTAAAAATCGAAACGAAGCAATTCTGTATTGATTTTTAAAACAAAGATGTTCAACCTTAAAACAACAACAACAACTAAAAAATAAACTTGGCAGCACCGAATCAACCATTTAGACCTTCATCAACACCGGGTCAACGTCCACCATTCCAAAGAGGAAGAAGGATTACCGAAGCAGAGCATAAAATTAATCAGTATATATCCGCACCGGAAGTAAGGCTGGTAGGAGAAAACATAGAAGTTGGCGTATACAAACTTCGCGAAGCATTGGCTATTGCAGAAGAACAGGGAGTTGATTTGGTAGAAATTTCTCCAAATGCAGTGCCTCCGGTTTGTAAAGTAGTTGACTATAAAAAGTTTTTATACGAACAAAAGAAGAAGAAAAAAGAGCTTAAGGCAAATTCTGTAAAACAAGAAGTAAAGGAAATTAGGTTTGGCCCGAATACGGATGAACATGATTTTGACTTCAAAGTGAAACATGCCGAAAAGTTTTTACAAGAAGGAAATAAGGTAAGGGCATTTGTATTTTTCAAAGGCCGTTCAATTGTATACAAAGAAAGAGGAGAAGTTTTATTGCTTCAATTCGCTCAACGTTTACAAGAGTTTGGCAAGGTGGAACAGTTGCCTAAACTAGAAGGAAAAAAAATGTTTCTATTGATGAGCCCAAAAGGTAAATCAGGGAAATAAAAGATAAATAACAACGTACAACAACTAAATAAAACAGAGGAAAGATGCCAAAGATTAAAACCATCAGTGCTGCAAAAAAACGTTTTAAAGTAACCCCAAGTGGTAAAATTAAACGTGCGCAAGCATTCAAAAATCACATCCTCACCAAAAAAACCACTAAGCAAAAACGCGGACTAACCAAAATGGTTCTCGTGAAAGATGCCGATATGGGATTGGTGAAAAACTTGCTTGGAATAGGTAAGTAAAAAAGTAAAAGAAACTTTTTGGTTTCTATTGTTTAACCCGGATAAAAGCAAAAAAGATCCCGAACACATCGGGACGCTTAGGTCCAAAAAACTAAAAAACAAATTATGCCACGTTCAGTAAACGCAGTAGCGTCTCGCAGACGCAGAAAAAAACTCCTCGGATTAGCCAAAGGCTACTGGGGTAAACGTAAAAATGTATTAACCATTGCCAAACATACGATTGATAAAGGTTTGCAATATGCTTACCGCGATCGTAAAACCAAAAAACGCAATTTCCGCAGCCTATGGATTATGCGTATCAATGCAGGTGTTCGTCAGCACGGATTGAGTTACTCTCAGTTCATGGGATTGGCTACCAAAAAAGAGCTTGGAATCAACCGTAAGGTTCTTGCTGATTTAGCGATGAATCATCCAGAAACATTCAAGGCTGTTGTTGAAAAAGTAAAATAAGGTCTAACCACCGTTGTACGATGTTAAAAAAAACCCGTTCCATTTTGGAACGGGTTTTTTATTTCAAGCAGCTATCAGCAACCTCATTCCTATTTCTAAATATTACCCAAATATTTACACATCTTTTAAAATGTTAACTTGATAATATTTGGATTGCATAAAGAAAATAAATAATTATTTTCACAACATGCAGGCTCAGGCAAAACCCACGTATTATTATGAAATGGCACTTACACTTGTGCCTTGGATTGGCAATGTGCTTGCAAAAAATCTAATTAGTTATTGTGGAAGTGCAGAAGAAGTGTTTAAACAAAAAAAGCAAAAGCTGCTGCGTATTCCTGGTATTGGTGAGAAAGCGGCAGATGCCATCATTGCATTTAAAGATTTTGACAGGGTTGAAAATGAACTCTTATTTATTGAAAAGCATAAGATAAATACCTTGTTTTATGCATCAGATGCTTATCCCAAACGATTAAAACAAATTGATGATTCTCCAGCTATTTTATACTACCTGGGTAATGCCGATTTAAATAATCCGAAAATTGTGGGTATTGTAGGTACGCGTAAAGCAAGTGATTACGGCAAACACATTATTGATGAAATAGGCGAAATGCTAAAGCCAACCGGTTCTCTTATCTTAAGTGGACTAGCTTACGGAATAGATATTCATGCGCACAAATCCGCAATCAAAAACAGTTTGCCAACCGTTGGCGTAATGGCACATGGATTGGACAGAATATATCCTGCTCAACATGCTGTTACCGCAAAACGAATGATTGAAAATGGCGGATTGCTTACCGAATATATGAGTCAGACCAATCCTGATCGGGAAAATTTTCCAACCAGAAATAGGATTGTAGCAGGACTTTGTGATGTATTGTTGGTAATTGAAACGGCAGAGCGTGGAGGCGCTATGATAACAGCCGAATTGGCGAATGGTTACAATAAAGAATTGATGGCCGTTCCGGGTAGAGTTGGGGACTTGTATTCGGCCGGATGCAATAAACTCATTCAACAAAACAAGGCTGCAATTTTAACCAAGCCCGAAGACATCATTAGTTGGATGAACTGGGAATCATCATCTGCTACCAATAAAACACAGCAAGAATTGCCGCTCAATTTGGGTGAAGATGAACTGAATGTTATAAACTATATCAGGCAGAAACAAAAAGTGGGTATAGACATTATGTCGCACGATATGCAAATTGACTCAAGCAACCTATCATTGATATTGCTGGGTTTAGAAATGCAGGGATTAATAAGATCCTTACCGGGAAAAAATTTTGAATTGATATAAATACACACCTTATTGCCTTAAATTTCTATTACGATGAAAAAAACTATTGTCATTGCCTCATGCTCTATATTAATACTATTCATATTCGCATTTACAAACAAAGAGAAAAAAGGAAAAGAGAAGAAGCCCAAAAGAGTCATTATCATGATTGGTGACGGCATGGGACTCGCACAAATAACAGCAGCCATGAGTAATTACAAAGGCTTAAATGCTTTTGAAAGGTTTCAAGTTATCGGACTAAGTAAAACACATTCGGCAGATGATTATGTAACAGATAGTGGTGCCGGTGCAACAGCATTTTCTATTGGTAAACGTACTTACAACAATGCCATAGGTGTAGATGCAGACAGTTTACCTCAACCAACTTTATTTGAGTTGGTGAAGAAAATGGGATGGGCTACAGGAGTGGTTGCAACATCATCAATTGTACATGCTACTCCTGCAAGTTTTTATGCTCACGTGAAACACCGCAGACAATATGAAAACATAGCAGAACAACTGCTTAATGGCAATTGTGATATAGCCATTGGCGGTGGTTACAAATTTTTTGAACAACGAAAAGACAAAAGAAGCTTACTAACTGAGTTGGCTGCAAAAGGGTATGCAACCAGCGCAGATTCGATAATCTGGCAAAATATACGTGCAGAAAAACTTGTATATCTAAATGCCTACGATGGAATGCCAAGAGTGCTGGATGGACGAAAAGATTTCTTATCAAAAGCCTCACAAATGGCTATTCTTAATGCTAGCCAAAATACAAATGGCATGATGCTCATGATTGAGGGCTCGCAAATTGATTGGGGTGGTCATGCAATGGATTTTGAATATATGCAAACAGAATTATGGGATTTTAATGATTGCATAAATGAAGTACTAAATTGGGCTGAAAAGGAAAAAGATGTGCTTGTAATTGTTACGGCAGACCATGAAACGGGTGGATTGGCCTTAACAGAAAACAGAACGGATAAAAAAGCATTTATACCAAAATTTACTTACAACGAACATACCGGCATCATGGTTCCAGTATTTGCTTTTGGCCCCGGTTCAGAAAATTTTAGTGGCATCTTCGACAATACAGCCATTTTTGATAAGTTGAAAAATTTATTAGATTTAAAATAAAATTTAAAGCATGACAACCCTTCAAATAATTCTATTGTGTTTGGCTTTGGTAGCTATTGTGGCATTTATGTATTTCATTTTACCGAGAATAAGCAGAGGAAATAATCAAATTGGAAAAACATTGCGGTTAGCAATATTTAGTTTTATTGCATTGTATCTTGCTTATGATTTTTATATGAAAGCTAAATATGGTTTCTTATTGATTTTGGCTCTTGGTTCATTTGCATTTGTGATGGCTATACTTACTTCTAAAAAGAAATAGCAATTACTTTTTGCAAAGGGTTTTTAACTCATCTAAACTTCCTTTGTACACGTTGAAATCTACGCCACCTCTGATACCGTTTACATTAGCCCTATCGGTATGTTGCCAAAAATGCCAATTGCTCATCTTGTGATACAAATTAGGTGTTTTGTAATGAGCTATCCATAATGGATATTTTTTAAATTCCGGAGTATTAAGGTAGTTTTTATGAAAACTGTAATTGGTGTAAATAATCGGTGTAACACCATATTTCTTTTCTACCATAACCAACCACTTTTTCAATCCTTTTCTCATGGTTGAAACAGGAGTATTTCCTTTAATCTCAATATCCAATACAGGGGGTAAATCTCCTTTTTCTAATTTTGGCAACTGAGAAAAGAATAAATTTGCCTGCACTTCTGCTGTTAAATGAGGGCGATAAAAATGATATGCGCCACGTAACATTCCGTTATCTTTTACTGCTCTCCAATTTTGTTTAAAGTAATTATCCGAAATGGTCTTGCCTTCAGATGCTTTGATATAAACAAACGATATAGAAACGTCATTATGCTTCATTTTACTAACAGCTTCCCAGTCAATATTTTGCTGGTGACGAGAAACATCAATACCATGTACTTCAAAATCTGCTGGCAAAGTCACACCAAATGAAGGATAAGTAGGTGAGCTAAGACTAGACAATAGGTTTGGTGTGGCAATTGCACCAGTCAAAGACGAAATTACAACAAGAATACCCATTGTTGAAAGCATCAGCAATGCTGTCTTAAAAATGAACTTGATTGAAGCGTTTTTTAACATAGTTGTCATATTAACGAAATACAAGTTTACAAATTATTCCCTAAACAATGTTGATAATGTGTGAATAATTGTGAACACATCTTTACAAACGTCTAATTATTTAAACGTTTCATTATTCGAATTACTTCGTATCAGCTTCTTGAGTAGTCCAATTAAACTTCAGTGTATAGACAGACGGAAACCGATACCTCAATCTGGCTTCGGGACGAACTGCCGAATTTTATCAAAAAAAACCTCTACGAAAAGAGGCTGTAAGTGTAGCGGGGAGCAGAATCGAACTGCCGACCTTAGGGTTATGAATCCTACGCTCTAACCATCTGAGCTACCCCGCCATTAATGAAAATGGGAGGCAAAAATAGGTATTTTTTAATTTAAGCCTAATATGGTGTTAAAATTTATTAGAAATATATATTCGAGCCATGTTTAACAAAATAGAGCATTTAGGCATTGCCGTAAAAGATGCCACAAAATCGATTGAATTGTTCAATACCATTTTCAATACAACACCGTATAAGACGGAAACTGTAGCGTCTGAAAATGTAAATACAGTATTTTATCAAATTGGCCAAAATAAGATAGAGCTATTAGAAGCTACTTCACCAGATAGTGTAATTCATAAGTTTATTGAAAAAAAGGGAGAAGGAATACATCATATTGCATTTGAAGTAATCGATATAGTTGCAGAAGTGGAACGTCTAAAAGCAGCCGGTTTGGAATTTATAAATGACCAACCAAAAAATGGAGCTGATAATAAACTGATTGCTTTCCTTCATCCTAAACATACCAATGGTGTATTAATTGAGCTATGTCAAGAGAAGAAATAAATCCTGTTTTAGTTGAAGTCATGCGTGGAGGTGTTTTAGAAAGCTTTCATCGAGGCGCTATTTGTATTGTTGACGAAAATGGCAGAATCGTTCATTCTAAAGGCAACATCCATCAATTGTGTTACCCGCGAAGTGCAATGAAATTATTGCAAGCGATACCGTTAATTGTGAAAGGTGGAATTAAAAAATTCAACTTCACCCGAAAAGAGATTTCTGTGATGTGTGGCTCTCATAATGCGGAGGCTGAACACTTAGAAACAGTTCGATCGATACTTACAAAAATTGGATGCACCGAACACGACCTGAGCTGCGGTGCACAATATCCTACCTATAAAAAAGATGCAGACGAGATGCTCATTCAGGGTATAAAACCCGGTCCTATTCATAATAATTGTAGCGGAAAACATGCCGGCATGTTAGCTTTATGCAAGTTAATGGGGGCCAGCATCAAAAATTATCTTCATGCTGAACATCCTGCACAGCAAGAAATAAGAAAAGTCTGTTCCCTATTTTATGAATATCCAGAATCAGAGATGACTATTGCACTTGATGGTTGCACAGCACCAATTTTTAGTATTCCGGTATACAACCAAGCAATTGCATATAAAAACTTAGTGTCTGCTAAGAAATTTGGCGCAGAATATGAAGATGCATGTAACACCATAATCAATGCCATATCTGCTCATCCATTTATGATTGCGGGTAGCAAAAGATACTGCACAGAAATGATGAACATTACGGCACCAAAAATAATTGGGAAAACAGGCGCTGAAGGAATCTTCTGCATGACATTTACAGGAGAAAAACTTGGGGTATGTGTAAAGATTGATGATGGTAAAATGCAACCACAATACAATGTTGCTCAAGCATTAGTTGAAGCAAGCGGTCTTTTTAGTAGTGACCAACTCTCACCTATCCATCATTATATGCAACAAGAAATAAAAAACTTCAACAAATTAAACACAGGCGAGATAAGAACAGTAAAAGGATTATTTGATGGCTTTTCCTTGGCTTAGTTGATCCCATTAAATATTCTGTTCCACCTAACTTTCTCAAAAATAGAACCGGCATTCGCATCAAAACTCATCCAAATGAATAAGGCCTTTCCCACAATATGGTCTTGAGGCACAAAACCCCAAAAACGTGAGTCAGCTGAATTGTGCCTGTTATCGCCCATCATGAAATAATAATCTTGTTTGAATGTGTAAGTGGAAACCTCCTTACCCTCTATGTAAAACTTTCCATCTTTCATTTCAAAGGTTGGATTATTTTCATAGGTACGTATTACTCTATCATATTTCCAATATGCATTGGCATCTAAGCTTATGGTTACACCTTCTTTAGGCACCCATAGCGGACCAAAATTATCTACATTCCACGGCATTTCTTTTCTAAACGGGTAAATGTATTCAACAAAAACACCGGACATTTGAGTAAGTGAATCTACATCCTTCACATTTGTGAGTTTCTCCATCATTGATTTGGTTTCACTTGTTAGAGGTATTTCAAAATCACCATTTCCTGATAGAGGTTTCCCATCTGTAATATCAAGTTTGCGAAGTGTTTTTAAACTGAACCCACTGCCATCAGTTTTTACATAATAATTGAATTGCATTTTAGGTGGATTCTCAGCTGCTACGCCATTAACAAATACTTGTTGATTAATCACCTGGATGGTATCTCCACCTATTGCAAGACATCGTTTAATGTAATTTTCTTTTTTATCAACCGGCCGTCCTTCTTCTGCAGGATAATTAAATACGACTACATCATTATTCTTAATTTTTTGAAATCCCGGTAAACGTAAATAAGGCATGCTGAATAATTCAGTATAAGAATTACCTCCAACAACGGGCATGGTGTTGTGTGCAAATGGGAATGATATTGGTGTCATAGGTGCGCGGGCTCCGTAATTGACCTTACTTACAAATAAGAAATCACCCACCAATAATGATTTTTCCATTGAAGGAGTTGGAATGGTATATGCTTCGATAAAAAAAGTCCTGATTAATGTGGCTGCAACAACAGCAAAAGAAATTGCTTCTATCCATTCCCTTAATTTTGATTTACGTTCTATTTTATTTACAAGTATATAATATCCTACAATTGCTACCTGAATAACAGTCCAAAATGCAATGCTATAAAAAAATGTAGCTTGAGTAAATAACGAAATTACAACAAGAAAGAAAGTGTTAATTCCTGTCATCAACCAGAATGATCGCTTTTCGCGAAGCGTTAGTATGGCAAAAAATGATTTAATGTAATCCTTGGTCAATTTCTTTTCTTTGTTCATGATTTGGGTGAGGAAAATTTTTACTTAAAACGAAGTGTTGAATATATTCTTATTTCAATTGTGTTGAATGGGAAATAAAATGGATGAGTGGTTCAAAGTTCTAAAATATCATCTATGGTGTAAATCCCTTTTTTACCTTGTATCCATTCTGCTGCCATAATTGCCCCTTTAGCAAATCCGTATCTTGATTTGGCGCGATGCGTTATTTCTATTTCATCAATAATTGACTCATATCTAACCGTATGATCGCCTGTGACATCAGCAACACGCTTAGATTCAATAAGCAATTCATGGGGCTTTGCACTTTGTGAAGGCATATTTTCGTTGTACAAGAGCCTACCTTTCCATTCCGTCTTATTTTTATTTTCTGCCAAAAGTTGTTTTGCAAGTGATAATGCCGTTCCGCTTGGATGGTCTTTCTTTTCCGTATGATGTATTTCTTCAATCATTACATTATAATCTGGCTGCTCACTCATCATCTTGGCAAGAATCTTGTTTAGTTTAAAAAATATATTGACCCCAACACTGAAGTTTGAAGAATATACCATAGCCTGCCCCTCGGTAAGGCATTTTTCTTTTATCATATCAAACTGATCATACCAGCCTGTGGTGCCAACTATAATGGGCACTTTGGCCTCAAAACATTTGAGAATGTTTTCTACGGCTGCTGATGGCATACTGAAATCAATGGCAACATCTACGTATTGTAAACTGATAGGCATGAAATCATAGGCATTTTCTAAGTTTACCTTATAAATGATTTCGTGATTTTTTGACAAAGCTATTTTCTCTACCGCTTTGCCCATTTTTCCGTAACCTAATAATGCTATTTTCAATGCTATTTAATATTTAATGTAAATTGAACGCCCGTAGAAATTGCTGGTCCTGCGGGAATATAATACGGTTGAATATTCAAAGATAAGTCATCTGTAATGTTAAAATCAAGAAAATGTGCTTCAACACATGCATCTACAGCTTGCAAACTGTATAATACTACGAGCCCAATGATACATAAATCCCTATCGCTTTTATAGGCATCTCTTAATGACAGCAATGTAGTTGTTTGGAAACGATCGAATCTTGGGTCATTGTTTACATCGCTGCCTGTTTCAATTCGATAGCTATAGGCATCTTTAAAGGCTAGATAATTTTTGTTATAAAATGAAACGCCATATAATAAACCTGCACCTGCACCATAAATAATAGGCACTTTCCACCACCAACTCTTTCCATTGTATACGTGCCCGGCACCAGGTAAAGCCAATGATAGCCATGTAGCAGTAGCGGGTGATTTGTGTTTTGCGTTAGTCGGAGGCAATGTAGGGCTGGCTTTAGTCGAGCTATCCATTTGGGCGTTTGCCCCTATGTAGATAAATATAAATATGATTATCAGCAACTTTTGCATTGATATGCGAAGGTAGATAAAACCTTGTAAAAAGTTAAAAGATAATTGGTTGTTAGGTGCATTGAGGGATGATGAATTTCAATTGTAGTGTAATTTGCTTGCATTGACTTAAGATTGTTTGATTGGTTGAACTTAAATTTCGGTCAAGATGAGTATCAAGTAGAATACAATTAAGATGCAAATTGAAATCGATCTAAAAAAAATCCCTAACAAAATCGTTAGGGATTTGTACCCAGAGCCGGGGTCGAACCGGCACGAGGGTGAGCTCACTGGTGTTTGAGACCAGCGCGTCTACCAATTCCGCCATCTGGGCAACTAGGGGTGCAAATATAAATAGTTAGTCGAGGTATACAAATGACTAAAGTATTTTAAGTAATAATTCTTTAAATAATTGTTCATGTGTTGTAGATGGATTGTTCACACCTTTACCTTTCAAATCATATTCACCTAAGAGCCTTATGTTTCGCTCAATTTCAGGAATGGAATAATAACGAACACTATTAACACAATCTATCGCTTGAGGATAGTTGAGCTTCAGTTCAGACATAATCTTATTTACATCAGACAGGTTACTTTGCTTGGCAATATAGGTGCGGTTGAAAAAAGTATTTAGGTTTATGATAGAACCGAATATTGAAAAATCTTTTGATTTACTAAGGTGATGAGCAATGTGAAATACCCTTGATGTATTTTTCACGGCTAATGCATTTACAAGTTCAAAAATATTGAATTCTCTACTGATTCCAATCTTTAGCTCTACATCGGTATCGGTTATTTGCGTATCTCCATCTTTGTTGATAATTAGCTTTTCTAATTCATTAGCCACTTTTGCCAAATCATTTCCCAAAGAATCTGCTATTAAGGTTGCCGCTTTAGGAGAAATGGTGTAGTTTTTTGCTTTCAAATAACCTTCTATCCATCCAGCAATTTTATCTTGATATAATTTCTTGCTTTCAAAAACCACATGGTTTAAAATGAGCTTTGCAAACTTTGTGCGCTTGTCTAATTTCGATGTTTTGTTGCATATAACCAATATAGTTGAGGGAACGGGTTTTTCGAGATATGCTTCAAAGTCATCAAGCCGTTTTAGCAATTGCGCTTCTTTGATAATGATTACTTGGTAATCAGACATCATGGGAAACCTACGTGCTGCCGAAACAATATTGGCAACTTCGGCATCTTTTCCATAAACAATGGTTTGGTTAAATCCTTTTGATGCTTCATCAAGCAAATGATGTTCAATATAATTACTGACTTGATCAATAAAGAAATGTTCTTCACCATACAGATAATAGATGGGGGCATATTTCTTTGCCTTTATGCTTTGCAGTAATTGTTCGTATGTATATTGTGTTGCCAATGTGAAAAGTTTGTTTATTTGCTGTCGCAAATGGACTTAATTTTTCCTCCCTACAACTTTAAACTAAAAACCGAAGAAGATGTCAACTATGTTTTCGACATTATTAGGAAAAAATGGGTGATTGTGACACCGGAAGAATGGATAAGACAGCATATTATACATTACTTAATCATTGAAATGAAATATCCCGCCTCATTAATATCTGTAGAAAGAGGCTTGGAAATGAATGGATTAAAGAAAAGATTTGATGTCTTGGTATATAATCGAAATGGGATTCCTTTTTTGTTAGTTGAATGTAAACGTCCGGATGTAAATCTATCACAACAAGTAATGGAGCAAGTAGCCATATATAACGCAGTTTTTAAAACAAAACTATTATGGATTACAAATGGTATTGAAGAGCGAATTGTGAAGTACAATAATGATAGGTCTGGTTATGTTTGGATTGATAAGCTACCTGCTTATTCCATTGACTAGGCTATTTTTAACCCATTTTGAACGGGCTTATCAGTTGTTAGCAATACAACTCCTGAGTCGCCCTCTATCACACCCAGTATCAGACATTCACTTTTAAAATCGGCAATTTGCTTTGAAGGAAAATTCACTACAGCAATGATTTGTTTGCCAATTAATTCACTTGGCTTGTAATATTGGGTAATCTGTGCTGATGATTTTTTGATTCCCAACTCCCCGAAATCTAAGGTTATTTTATAGGCTGGCTTAATTGCTTTTTTAAATTCATCAACATGGATTATGGTTCCTACACGAATATCAACTCCCTCAAATTGGCTGTAATTAATTTCCATAAGCACTAATGTTTTGAATATTCCATTAAGTATGCTTTGATAAAATCATCCAACTCTCCATCCATGATGGATTGTACGTCTGATGTTTCTGTGTCGGTTCTTAAATCCTTAATTAATTTGTAGGGGTGAAATACGTAGTTTCTAATTTGAGACCCCCATTCTATTTTCTTTTTACCTGCTTCAATTTGCATTTGGGCTTCGTTTCGTTTACGCAACTCTAGCTCATATAGTTGTGACCTTAACATTTGGTAAGCACGTTCTTTATTGGCACTTTGTGAACGCTCTACTTGGCATATGATAACTATTCCGGTTGGTTTGTGTGTTAATTGAACTTTGGTTTCAACTTTATTTACGTTTTGGCCACCGGCACCTCCAGAACGCGATGTTTGAATTTCAATATCTGCGTCTTTTATTTCTATCTCAATGGTATCATCCACCAATGGATAACAATAAACAGAGGCAAATGAAGTGTGCCTGCGAGCGTTAGAGTCGAATGGCGATATTCGAACCAATCTGTGTACGCCATTTTCACCCTTGAGGTAGCCATATGCAAATGAACCTTCAACCTCTATGGTGCAAGATTTAATTCCAGCAACATCTCCTCTTTGCTCATCGATAAGTTTGGTTTTGTAGTTGTGCTTTTCTGCGTACATTAAATACATACGCATTAGCATTTGCGCCCAATCTTGGCTCTCGGTACCACCTGCACCTGAATTGATAGTGATTACACAATTCATTTGATCTTCTTCACTGCTAAGCATATTCTTTAGCTCCAACTCATCAAGCATTTTTAATGAATGTGCATACTGTTTTTCAAGATCTTCTTCAATATTTTCTCCTGCTTCTGCAAATTCCCACAATACCGATAGGTCATCAACAGATTTTTCTACTTCATTGTAGCCTTCTGTCCATACCTTTTTAAGCCTGATATTTTTTAAGACGCCTTCCGCTTTTTTTGGGTTTTCCCAAAAGTTAGGAGCTTGCGTTAATGTCTCTTCGTCTTTTATTTGAAGCAATTTGGTATCAACGTCAAAGATACCTCCTCAGGGCTTCTGCCCTCTGCTTCAATTCTTTAAATTGTTCGCTTGTCATAATTATTTTAATTCAAAATCTGTAGTTCCTATTCGTAATCCTTCGCAAAATAAATCTACTTTATATTTGCCTTTAGCAAACTCTGTTCCCTTATCCCAATAAACATTGACCATTTGCTGCACTTGAGTGTATTCTATTTCTTTCTTAGTTGAGTAAAGCGACTCGGTACCTTCAAATTGAAAAACTCCTGAACCTGAAGCTTCATTGTATATCGTGGTTCCATCAACTCCATAAATTTTTACATAAATTATTTTATTGCCTATATCGGCTACGTAATTTTCTTTTATGGTAAAGGTGATTTTGAGTTTTTCTGTTTGTGAAGCCCTATTGGTTTCTCGCTCTTTGCCGCTTGTTCTTGCTTTAATCCCTACAACAACGATGCTCTCTGTATTGAGTTTTGCACCCACCGCAACTTTGTTATTGAGCTTAATATTTTCCATATTAAGTTCTTCATACTTTCTTTTTTCTTGATTGATATTTGATTTTAAATTACGATTTTCACTACTAAGCATTGCTATTTGATTAGATAAGGAATCAATTTGATTTAGGTATTTTCTTTTGTAATACCTAAGCTGATCTAATTCTTGATATACTGAATCGAGCTGCACTTTGGTTAATCTATTTTGGCGAAGTAATACGTTTATCCTTTGAGCAAATTCTGCAATGGAGTCAGATTTTTGCTTAAGATAAGCATCCAATTCTTCATTTTGCCCGCGATATTCTTCAAGTTCCTGATTGGTTAATAGTAATTCCCTATCAAGTTCTGCACGAACGGAATCAGTTGCAAATAATTCTTCCGTTTTCTCTACCAACTTTTTATCGGTAGTGAAATAATTGTACACAAATATTGCATTGCTTACCAGAAGGAGGAGTATGAATATTATATAATATATTCTACCGCTATTTGATTTTTTTTCTTTTGTTTCCATATTGTAGACTTGACAAAAATAGCTTTTCAATGTATAACAACAATATATTGACTTTCCACATCTGTGTACTTTGGCATTTTTTTTTAGTTTTGCTATTCTAAGTATACATATGGAAATTAAGAAAATTTTGATTGAAGGACCGTTAGTTATTACTCCTCAGGTATTTCACGACTCCCGTGGATATTTTTATGAACCCTATAATAAGATTAAGTTTATAAACGCTGGTATAACTGATGAATTTGTGCAGGATAATCAATCGCTCTCGCAAAAAGGTGCAGTTAGGGGGCTACATTTTCAATCGCCACCATTTGCTCAAGGAAAATTAGTACGTGTTGTGTCAGGTGCTGTGCTTGATGTGATTTTAGACATTCGAAAATCATCGCCAACCTATGGTCAGTCTTTTTCAATTGAATTAAATGCCCAAAACAAATTGATTTTGTGGGTTCCGACAGGTTTTGCACATGGATTCGCTACCCTAGAAGATAATACGCTTTTTCAATACAAATGTACCGAAATATATAATAAAGCTTCTGAAGGAGGTATTCTATGGAATAGTCCTTCACTAAAGATTGATTGGCTTGTTCATAATCCCATACTATCTGACAAAGATATATTACTCCCTGATTTTGAATTATTTGAAACTCCATTTGTATAGCCTATGAAAATTGATCAACCCATAATTGATATCCTTATTTTATTAGAGGAAAAATACGGAAAATCAGGTCAAGACATGAAATCTTATTTAGAAGGATTATTGCATGCTGATTACATTAATTATTGGGATTATATCCAAGTAGAAACATTGCTTACCCTACAAAAACCTAGGACCCCGGTGAAAGATGAAATCATATTCATTATCTATCATCAAATCACTGAGCTGTACTTCAAATTATGCCTCCATGAAATTGAGCAAATCGCAGACTTAAAAGAATATATCACTCCTGCATTTTTTACCAATAGGCTAAAACGAATGAACGCTTATTTCAGAAACCTTACGCAGTCATTCGAAATTATGGTAAACGGCATGGACAGAGAACAATTTCTGCAATTTAGAATGAGCTTATTGCCTGCAAGTGGTTTTCAATCAGCTCAATACCGTATGGTTGAAATTTGCGCAACAGACTTAATCAATCTAGTTGATAAAGATAAAAAAAAACAATTCACTTCAGATTCTTCTGTAGAGGAAATGTTTGAAGAGATTTATTGGAAATACGGTGCAACAGATATTTCAACCGGAAAACAAACGCTTACCTTATCTCAGTTTATTGAAAAGTATGCCAAAGATTTTATACACCTTGCAAAGACGCATAAAGAAACAAATATTTGGCAGATTTACATAAGCTTAGCTGAAGACAAAAAGAAAGATGAGGCACTTATTGCTGAGCTAAAACTTTTTGATGAGTATGTAAATGTATATTGGCCATTGATGCATTATAAATCTGCTGTTCGTTATTTGCATAAACCTGAACAAGATATTGCAGCAACTGGCGGTACAAATTGGCAAAAATACCTGCCTCCTCGTTTTCAAAGACGTATTTTCTTCCCTCAGTTGTGGAATGATACTGAAATTGACGAGTGGGGTAAAAAAGGTTTATTTGCTGAATGACGCCTTTTGGATTTTATGCTAAGTAAATTAAAAAACAATTCAGGTTTTGCTCATTTAAGCCAACTTAAATATTTACTTTGGTTGCTTACCCTAGCTGCGAGCATGCACTTTTATGTATTTAAGTGGGACAACGCCATTGTTATTTTCATCTTGCTTGTAGCCAATTTTTTATTGATAGTAACAAAAGGCAGGCTTGTTATCTCTTTGGTTGCGCTATCTGCTTTTTTGATTCATGTGGCTTCAAACTTTCCAAGAATTGATAATCACGCCAACTTAGAATTACTATACCTATTAAATATATTTATTGGATTTTATATATTTAGAAAAGGCAAAGCAGTGGCACTTCAAGATTTCATAAGGTTATCAACCATCGTATTTGCGTTTTGCATTTATTTTTTTGCAGGATTTCACAAACTTAATCATGATTTTTTAAACCCTCTGGTCTCTTGTGTAAATTTCATCAACTCTACATTAGGAAATATTTTTAATGCAAGCGAACAGACAATAATCAATATAAGCAAACTATCGCAGTGGCTTACCTTACTTACCGAATTGGTTTTACCATTTGGATTATTTTATTATAGAACGAGGCTTGTTGCTGCCTTCGGCATTGCATTGTTTCACATATACATATCTTTTGCAGGCCTGGCAAATTTTGGGTCATTTGGCATTGTTCTACTTTTATTTTCTGTTATTCCCATAGAAAAACTGAATGCGGAATCAAAGAACATAAGAAAATATGCATCCATTGGTTTCATTGCTATTTTAACATTGTATACTTTGCAAAAATTCAATATATATATCAGCTATAGACTTTTTGCACAAGGACTTATTTTTAATATCGGAATTCTGTTGCTAATGCAACTGATGTTTAAAAATCAAGCACGATTGAATAAAGTATCTATTAAACATTGGTCCGTGGTTATTTTCATATTTATTTTATTAACCTTTTGGAGTATGAAGGCATATATTGGCTTAGGGAATACAGGAAACCTAACTATGTTTAGCAATATCATTACAGATAGCAATAAGAGCAATCACCTGTTTATTAACACACGATATACAAAGCTTACCCATTTGGAAGAAGATCAGGTGTATGTGCTTAAGATTGACTCTATTTTGAAAAGGCAAAACGCAACTCTTAGAATTGATGGCATGTATATTCCGAAAACCGAACTTGCTTACAGAATTGCTTCGGCAAAAGGAAACCAAACAGGCACAAATGGTGGAATATTTATTGAGAATAAAGATACAGTAATAGTAAATGATTTGATGCAATCGAAATTTGCAGATTGCAAATGGTGGTATCGCTTTATATCTTTCAGGGCAATTCAGCCCAATGGACCAAATCGTTGTAGGTGGTAGTTAGGACTTATGTATAAATATTTCTGCAATTTCTAAATCTTCGGGAGTAGTGATTTTGATATTTTTGTAATCGCCTTCAACCAAATGAATATTGTCACCAAAAGCTTCAACCACAGATGCATCATCGGTAAATTGTTCAGGATTTGAAACGTTTGCATAAGCTTCTTTTACACGTTTTAGCAAAAACGATTGTGGCGTTTGTATTTGATACACATTTTCACGGGCAATATGTTTAGATATACCATTTTCATTTAGAAACCGAATGGAATCTTTTGTCTTAATGGCCGTAACACCATTCCCAAAAGTTTGAGCCGCTATAAACGTTCTATTAATTATATCACTACTCACAAATGGTCTAACACCATCATGAATAGAAACAATGGTATCTTCATTATAGGCTATTTGGTTTAATCCATTCAATACTGAATGAAATCTTGTAGCTCCACCAATAACAATATGATGTGAAATCAAAAACGAATGCCTTACGCACAATTCTTTCCATTGTTGAATTTGTCCTTCAGGCAAAACAACAATTCTATCATCACATAAAGCAAATTGATTTATGGTGTGCATTAAAATTGGCATACCATTAAGCAATAAAAACTGTTTGGGAATTTCCAATTGCATTCTGCTACCACTACCTCCCGCTACAATAAGTGCAATATGTTTAGGCATGTATTACAATGCTTTTCGTTTCATCACCTTCTCAGCTGTAGCAACAATATTTACTTTATCAAGGCCGTATTTCAGCAAAAGCTCATCTGGAGTTCCACTTTCACCAAAAGTGTCATTAACGGCAACCATTTCCATTGGTAGTGGCAAATTTCTAGCAAGCAATTGGGCTACACTATCACCTAGTCCACCATTCATTTGGTGCTCTTCGGCTGTAACTACACATTTGGTTTTGCGTACCGAATCTAAGATGGCATTTTCATCTAGCGGTTTGATGGTATGTATATTAATAATTTCTGCACTAATCCCTTTTTCTGCCAGAATGTGACCTGCTTCAATTGCTTTCCAAACCAAGTGGCCTGTAGCTATGATTGTAATATCGGTTCCTTCATTTAACAATACTGCTTTACCAATTTCAAAATGTTGATCAATTGGAGTAAAATTAGGAACAGCAGGCCTACCAAAACGTAAGTAAACAGGGCCGTTATATGCAGCGATAGCGATAGTAGCTGCTTTGGTTTGATTGTAATCACACGGATTAATGACAACCATTCCAGGAAGCATTTTCATCATGCCTAAATCTTCAAGTATTTGATGTGTTGCACCATCTTCGCCTAGTGTAAGACCGGCATGTGATGCGCATATTTTTACATTTTTATGCGAGTAGGCAATCGACTGACGAATTTGGTCGTATACCCTACCAGTAGAAAAGTTAGCAAATGTTCCAGTGAATGGAATTTTCCCCCCAATGGTTAATCCAGCTGCAACGCCCATCATATTTGCTTCCGCAATCCCTACCTGAAAAAATCTCTCAGGAAAATCTTTTTGAAATGCATCCATTTTAAGTGACCCAGTTAGGTCGGCACATAATGCCACTACATTGGGATTTGACTTACCTAACTCATGGAGGCCTGCCCCAAATCCTGAACGAGTGTCTTTCACATTCTGTATTTCAAAAGTTTTCATATCTTTTATTATTCAATTTTAATTAAAATGTCATATTGGTTGCCGAACCTGATTTGATTTCAAATTCTCTTTCAAACGTCTGTGTTGAGCGGTAAGAACCTTTTGCGCGGTAAACTATTTTGTACCTACCAGGTTGCATCACCAAATTGGTGTGGCGACCTTCAATTGGCATACGAGAAACAAAGAATTGTTCATTTCTAACCATTTGGTAAATGTCTGCAATGTACTGCTGGTTGAATGCAACAATCATAAGCTTCCCAGGCTGAGCTAATTCAAGGGTTGTGGTATAATTTTCTTTCAACTCAATATTTCTTTGAATGATGCGTGGGGTAGTTAGTATTTCAATATCATAATTACCAGTAAGCATCTTTTCAATTGTGTTTATATTCAATACATGTAGGGTTTTGTCTTCGCCTGTTTTTCTGATAATACATTTCAAATCAGGGTAAGCTGTGAGACCTGATTGCTTAATAAGTAATGTTCCTTGAGGCACATCAACACCTATTGTATTATGCTTACCTGCTGCAATTTGTATATTATCTTTTGAAACAGGTGGAATGGTATTTATTACCAATCTATAAGTGTAAATGGGATCAATAAACAAGGTATCAGGTTTCCCTTTTTCATTCATCGTGTGGTAGAAGTTGTATAATAACTGGTTTGTTCTGCTATCATAAAATGTCATGTTTACATTTGTTTCTGTAGGTCTACTAAATCCATCGAGTAAATTTACGGTAGTAGTAGTATTATTCATGGCTTGGCTGATTACCACTTTCAGCACATTTTCAAAAGACTCTTCTGTATTGGCATCATAATATCTACCAACACATTCATATGCCGCTCTAAATTCTTCCGTTGAGCCTATTCCAATAATAAACGGCTTTAAAATGACGCCCTTGCTTTGTAATGCTTCAGATACTGCACATGGATCACCTTTACATTCTTCAATACCATCGGTGATTAATATGAGCACATTTCTAACTTTAGGTTCTTGAGGAAAATCATACGCTGCTTGTTGAAGTGAATAGGCTATCAGCGTAGTTCCTTTAGGTACTATAGATTTGATTTTTTGTTTTATTTCGTTGTGGTTATTTGGTTTAAATGGCACTTCAAGTTTGGTATCTTGGCAATCCCATTGAGCAGGTGTTTGCCTATGTCCGTATAAGCGTAAAGCCACTTCTACATTAGGAATTATAGCAAGGCTATCCATCAACTTTGACATCAACCGTTTTGCAACTTCAATACGGGATTCTTTTTCCATGCGGGCATACATGCTACCCGAGGCATCCATTACAAATAGAATACGTGTGGTTACTTTTTGCTGCGCAAACAAAGACTGCATCAATAGTAGGAAACTAAATAAGAGCAATAAATATTTAAAGTTGTTATACGCCAATTTGAAAAGTATAATTAGTAATCTCCTAGTGTTTCGGGTAATTGTGCCAACGCAGCTTGCAACTGTTCATCATTAGGAGCCACTCCATGCCATTTGTGCGAACCCATCATAAAATCTATTGGAAAACCCATTTCAGTTTTCATAATCACAAATATGGGCTTTCCATTGCCCATCATCGATTTAGCTTTTGACATAGTAACTATAATTTGCTGCATATTATGTCCATCCATATGAAGAATTTCCCAACCAAATGCCTTCAATTTTGCTTCGATTCCTTTTGCATCTATTCCACCAACTTCAGTAGTTGACCCATCTATTTGCTGTCCATTGCTATCAATGGTAACGATGAGGTTATCAATTTTATGATGTGCGGCAAACATAAACGCTTCCCAGCATTGGCCTTCTTGGATTTCACCATCCCCCATAAGGGCATATACTGTGTTTTTGTCGCCATTCAGTTTCTTAGAAAGTGCTGCACCACAAGCTACTGAAATTCCCTGCCCCAATGAACCTGAAGCAATCCGCACTCCGGGAAGATGTTCGTGCGTAGTTGGATGACCTTGCAACCTTGAATTAATGTTTCTAAATGTAGCCAGTTCTTTTATTGGAAAATATCCAGAACGTGCCAAAACACTATAAAAAACAGGGGAAATATGTCCATTTGACAAGAAAAAAATATCTTCATTTTTACCATCCATGGCAAAAGTCGGATTGTGCTCCATCAAATGAAAATATAAGGCAGTTAGAAAATCTGCGCATCCAAGCGAGCCCCCCGGATGTCCTGATTTGCAGCCATGAACCATGCGTAAAATATCTCTTCTAATTTGTGATGCGTGTTTTTCTAAGTCTTGAATTTCTGCCATATGATTTATGAATTGAAGCCTCGAAATTATAAAATGACCAATTTTTTCAAGACTTTTGTTTCCCACAATTTTAGGATAAGTACCTAACCATGCATAAAACAATCGAGGTCACACTTCTGCCTGAACAGTGCCTAACAGACGAACTAGTAAGGTATTACACCGAAAAAGAGTCAGGAATAAAGGGCGTTACCTGTGTTCGTATCCTACGAAAATCATTGGATGCTCGCAGAAAACCCATCCGCTACAATCTTCAGCTAGAGGTGTATGTACAAGAAGCACCACCTGAAAACAATTTCGAATTTCCGTTAAAAAATGTTGCAAATGCACCCCATGCAGTAATAATTGGAGCTGGACCTGCAGGACTCTTTGCCGCACTCAAACTCATTGAACTTGGTATCAAACCCATCATTTTTGAAAGGGGAAAAGATGTAAAAGCCCGAAGGCGCGACCTAGCTTTGATAACACGTTTCAATACCGTAAATCCTGAATCAAATTATTGCTTTGGCGAAGGAGGCGCGGGAACGTATAGTGATGGAAAACTATACACCCGATCAAACAAACGAGGAGATGTAAAAAGAATCTTACAGCTTTTTGTAAAACATGGTGCCGAGCCAAGTATTTTATATGAAGCACATCCACATATAGGCACCAACAAGCTGCCGGGTATCATTACCCGCATGCGAGAAACCATACTAGAACATGGTGGTGAGGTTCATTTCAGCAGCAAGCTTACCGATATTCATACTGAAAATGGCGAAATAAAATCAGTTGTAATTAACGAGCAAGAAATCATATCTACTTCTAAGTTGATTTTGGCTACAGGCCATTCTGCTCGAGATATTTTTGAACTGCTCCATCGAAAGAATATGTTGATAGAGGCAAAACCATTTGCCTTGGGTGTAAGGATAGAACACCCGCAGTCACTGATTGATTCTATCCAATACAAATGTGATTCGCGGGGCGAATATCTTCCTCCGGCATCTTATTCCATCGTAAACCAATCACTTGGGCGTGGGGTATTTTCTTTCTGTATGTGTCCGGGCGGAATTATTGCTCCCGCTGCAACCAACCCCGGTGAAATTGTAGTAAACGGATGGAGCCCGAGCAAACGAAATAATGAATTCGCCAACTCAGGACTTGTAGTAAGTATTGAACCCAAAGATTTTAAACAATTCGAATCCTACGGGCCACTTGCTGCAATGAAATTTCAGTCCATGGTAGAGCAACATTGTTTTGCCGCAACACAGTCGCTGCAAGCTCCGGCACAGCGGGTGCTTGATTTTGTAAATAAAAAAAACTCAGCCACACTTCCTGATTGCTCCTATCTGCCCGGAATTCAACCACATGATTTATACAGTGTGTTACCCGATTTTGTTTCCGCTAGTTTGCGTGATGCACTGAAAGTATTTGGCACAAAACTGAAAGGCTATGTCAGTAATGATGCTGTAATGGTAGCAACCGAATCACGCACATCTTCACCGGTGAGGATCCCGCGTGATAAAGAAACACTTGAACATCCGCAGGTAAAAGGCCTATACCCTTGTGCTGAAGGTGCAGGGTATGCCGGAGGAATTGTAAGTGCGGCCATGGATGGCGAGCGCTGTGCAGAAGCCATAGCAAGGGTTATAAAAAAAATATAATTTATCCATAGTGTGGCGTTTACTTCATATATAATTAGTTCATAGAACAAAAAAATTAGACTACATTCAAAAATAGCACTTTGACATCGCCTAATAACAGCAAGTCAATAACCACAAACTTTGAATACAATTGTGATTAATTGAATTTAATTATTTAA
>JBIINH010000010.1:0-28223 GCA_044337585.1 Bacteroidia bacterium | reverse complement strand
TCTTCCCAATAACGTTCAGGTATTGAGTCAATAGTATAATATATGTAATTTATATCAGAAGAAATAATAACTGTATCGCCCACACAATAACTTGGCTTGTTACTTTTCATTTTTCTTTCTGTACCCAATCCTATTGGGTAACCAAATAACAACGAGCAACCCAATGAATCCACAACAGACATGCGGACACCGTTAATTGGAAACAAACCTGAACGATTTGTACGAAGAATAATGGGACTAGGTATAGTATATGTATTATCAAGCACCAGTAATGAATCAGTATCTACTAATCCAAAGTATACAGCAAAATTACCATAGTGAAATATGCTATTCGGTGTTATTTCCACTTCATATGTTGGACAATTCTTTTGAATACGAAAAGTAAAATCAGGATTTTTAGGTATCATAAAAAACATTGGATAATAAACAGTATCGTAGCAATAATCTCCGTTTCTGTTTTTGCCCCCACGAGTTATTAGTCCCACCTTTATAACTCCTGTTGTATCACATTGATTGCTATAAAAATGAATGTAATCTATTTTCTTCAGCGAATCAATACGATGCCATTTTCCTCCACAGGCCGAATCAAATTGAAGCCAACCTTCTTCAATTCCACACTTTGGGTAAAGCTCGTCAAATAAAAATCTAAAGCGATCAAATGGACATAGTTTACTTGAATCCTTGTCTCTATATTCATGTTCCCATTTCAATCCACGCAATGGAGAAACTGCTCCTGCATTGGGAGGCAACAATGAAATTTGTATGCTTCCAACGTCAATACATCCGGTGGTGGTATCAATAATTGTAAGTTTTGTGGTGTAACAACCCTCTCTACCATCGCTATACCGATGAGACACCCCACTGGAATCTTTTGAGAAATTACAATTCAGTCCTACGTTAATTCCATTTCTAGTGTCAGTAGTACATGGTGCCGCAAATGGGTCTCCAAAATCCCATAGCCATTTCATTCCTCCGTTTTGATAGTGACATGAAAGGTAATTGCCCGGAGGAGTAAAGTAAACCGAATCATGTATTTCGCATTGATAACGCCCTAATATTTTGGTATCCTCATCTTCAAAAATTACTCTCGGACCAAATATGTGCACATTGGTATCCACAAATAAACTGCACGTTTCATAAGCTACCTCATACGTGATCCTATACTTGCCGCAATTCGGAAATTTATATACCAATGTTGGATCAAATGGGAAACCCCTTTGCGCAATAAATGTATCTAGTAAAATGGAGTCTTGGTATATCCTATAAATTCCGTCTACTGTTGAATTGTTTTTAAACAAAAATTCTCCTCCGCCATTGAAACAACGAGTGGTTAAAGGTCTGCCTTGTATTGTAAATTCAAATGTTGAATCAAGATATACGGGTATTACAAATTTGGTTATGAAGTTGGTTTGGCTGCATCCAAAATTATCATAAAAGGTTAATCGCGGAGAATATATTGCCGTTGCAAGTGACGTGGCCCGATATGTTTGTTGTGCAATTGCCCAATTTACTGAATCCATTTTCCCGTTACCAAAATCCCACACAAAACGGGTTACTACATTTGGCTTTATGGGTATTGTGTTGAAAAACACAACTGATGTACTGTCACATTTTTTATCTATATCAAGTATAAAATCAGGCACCGGTAATTGTGGACGTAAGTATGACACATTGGTTAACTCTTTTTTATTAACACAACCATTTTTGTCGGTCACTTCTATCAGTACGTTGTAGCTCCAACCAAAAATGTCGGAACTATTCGTATAATTTATAACACGATTAAACGGTGGAGTATCAATTTGCAGAAAACCATTATTAAGTTGAAAAACGCGCTGCGTTAGTGGACTTCCAGACAAACCTGATTTGGAACTGTCAATTATCGTAAGTAAATTCTGAAAGTAACAAACTGTGTCAGCTGTAGTAACTGAGAAATTAACTTCAGGCAAATGTACAACACGTACACCAACCGATTGTGCTGTACAAGTTGCACCACCTGCAAACGACACAGATACACTTGCATTATATAAACCTATTGCAGCATAAGTATGCGAAACAATGGGAAGTGTCGCAGTATTGCCATCTCCAAAATTCCAAGAAAACGAAACGGGAGTACCACCTGAAACCGAAACAGAGTAAAAAACGGTATTGCCTAAACAAATAGTATCGGAAGATACCAGCACTGAGCATGTTTGGGCCTTTACATTATGCATAAATAAAAACAACATAAATACTAATATATATATGTGCTTAACCCTATACATATGAAATTTTACCTAATTATCGTTACAGTTCCATTTACCTCTCTGTCTTTTTCATCCGTCATAAATTGGTATTTAAAAACGTAGTAATACACCCCTGACGGACACTCCTCTCCTTCGTTGTTTGTTTTGCCATTCCAATTCACGCCATCATTGCCCAATCCGTCTTTATCTCCTTTAAATACAAGTCCACCCCATCGGTTATAAATGACCAATTCATATTTCTTCTCCCCTGCAATTTCAATATCAAATGCATCATTTGTGTTGTCATCATTTCCCGGTGTAAACACATTTGGAATTTTTACATCTGAATAATAAAAAACCTCTCGACAAATCGAGTCCCAACAATCTTCTGGATTATAAACTACTTGACAAATCACAAAACTAAAACTATCACCTTTGTAATTATATGTTGGATTTAATGCTGTTGAAAATGGATTCACCATTACCCCTTTTTTATCATACCACTCATACCTTACTGCCCCCTGTGCAGTGTTGCTAAATTGATAACTTGGCGCTTTAGTTTCATCAATATCAAATCCTGCTTGCACACCCAATACTACAATTTCTTTAAATGGAGTATCGGCACATTCTGTAAACATTGTGGTATATGGCAAAACACGTATGCCATAAACCCCTGGATCGGTGTATATGTAAGTAATAGTTGAATCAGGAAATTGCTTGTTTGTTGAGTCTGTTGCTGAAAAATACCAGGTGTAAGCCGTATAGATTGGGTCTCCGCTTACATAAAATATTGTCTCTTCATTAGGGCAAATAGAGTCGGGTCCAAAAATATTCAACTCAGGCGTAAATTGAACGTATACATTTCTAGATGGCAAATCGGTAGTGGTATCAGGAAAAATAGCAGTACAGGTGATGAGGTTGCCTGTGCTCGGATTTCGCAAGGTATCGATGCCAAGCAATCTTACCTTGTATATACCAGGTTTGGAATAAGTAAACGTATAGCTTGAGTCACTTTGTGTAGACAGAATCGTATTGTTACTATCGCCAAAATACCATGTCCACGACAATAATTTTTTAGCAGTAGTATTGTCAAACGTTATTTCAAAAGGCATACAACCCAACGTATCGCTCATTTCAAAACTTGGCTCCGGTCCTTTTATGCTTATTTGTTTGTATGCGGTGTCTTTGCAACCCTGAAGGGTCGTAATCACAAACATCACATTGAAGATTCCGTTTGATGTAAAGTTGTGAGCAGGGTTTGGCAAAATGCGAGGTTGCTTGTTGTCGCCAAAATCCCAATACCATGCGTTGATTTGATCAGGTACCGATGTTGTAATAGCTCCTGTTGAATCTAGGAATACGGATGAATCCCTAAAGGCAACTATTTGTGGTGCACATAAAAATACAGAGTCTGCTGTCCATATTCTTGCATCCGGGTGAACCACTTCAATAAAATTGGTATATACCAAAGTGTCATAACAATTCAAACTGTCTTTAGCTACGAGTTTGATGGTATAAATACCCGGTTTGGAATAGTTGACCAATGGGTTGCTGCCTTGTATTGAAAATCCGTTTCCGTCACCTATGTCCCACCAAAGCAATTCTTTTCCCGCTGCTACCCTATCTGCTTCAGCCCAATAATTTCTTGGGTTTACAACATCAAAGTCAAATGGTAAATAATAACGCACATTATCATATAAGGTAAATGGAACACCCAAACATTGCACCTGTTTATCAACCCCAATTTCCATTTTGAAACCAAGCGAAAGAGATTGGCTAAATCCTTGTAAGCAACCATCAATATCTTTCATTGCAATAAAAATGCGATAACTTCCATTGTTGGGAAGGTTTACTGAAATGGGCAGTATAAGCGAATCGCCATTCATACGTTGTGTGGTATCCTTTATTTTAAATGACGAGCCATTTTCCACCCTTTCTATCAACCAGTACACATACTCTAAGTTTGGTTGTACGGTGTCGGTGAGTTTAAGCTGCAAGTTATACGGAGGACAAGCAGAGAATTTTATAAAATTAAACTGCGGATTTTTTTTGATGAAATGAAAAAATGGGTAGTAAGCTGTATCGTAACAATAATTTCCAAAGGCATCTTTTCCATTTCGTAATACCAAGCCCACAACCACATCGCCATTCGGGTTGCAATGGTCTGTGTAGATATGTGATACTTTAGTAAGTTTTGTAATTGTTGTATCCTGCAATATCCAACTTTTGGGATTGCAAGCAGTATCCCAATTTATCCATGCTTTTTCAAACCCACAATAAGGCAAAACAGAGTCGAGATAAAACTCTAAAATGGTATTCAGGCATTTTTGCCCTTTGTAATACAGTCCGGGACGGGCAGGAGTAATGGTTGAATCCCAGCCCGCATCTGGTGGCGACAATGAAATGGCAACAGTATCACTGTGGCTACAACCTGTAATGGAATCCATCATGAATAAAGTTGCTCGATAGCAATCTTCTTTTCCATCATAATATCTGTGTTTAACATTTAATGAATCCTTTGAGTAGCGACAGTTTACACCTACATTGATATTATTTTTGGTATCTGTAGTACAGGGTGGTGCAAATGCATCTCCAAAATCCCAGAGCCTATACATCTTGGGATTGAGGTTGTGGCATGATAAATAAGGTACTGGTGATTTAAAATAAATGGTATCGTGTATTTGGCACTGGTTGCGATTTAACACTTTAGCCGTATCGTTTTCAATTATGGCTTTTGGACCAAAAATGTCAATCAACGTGTCTTTTGTCCAATTGCAATTGGCATAATTCCCTTTAACCCTAACTCTATATTGGCCACAAGTTTTAAATGTAAAATTTTCCCACTCTGCGAAACCAAATAGCGAGTCAATTTGCACATTGTCTTTAAAAATATACCAATTTTTACTTCCTGGACCTGCATTTACAAAATCCCAAACTTGATTGCTGTAGCAACGTGATGGTGGGGATGACTTTGATATAACTTGTAAAAAAGAATCAGCAGCCAAATGAGTAACCCCGTTGTTCAGTTTAAAGGTATCTACACAATTGTTTCTATCAGTAATTACCAATGCTGGTGAATATGTACCTGGGATAAAATACTTATGCGTAAAATTTGTCCATCTAGTAGATGAGTTGTCAAATGTGCCATCGTCAAAAAACCAGGTCCAACTTTTTGCCTGTGACTGCGGGAACAAAGACGAATTGATAAAAGTGGCCCTTGTGGTATCACAACCCAGAACATTTGTTAATACAAAGCCTATTTCTTGATTGCGTGGGAGCAAATACACAGAATCATTTTTAGTTAGACGCGACACACAACCATTGGTATCCGTAATCTCTAAAAGCATGTCGTAGGACCTGCCAAAAAAATCGGTTGTGTTTTCATAACATATCGTTTGGGCAAATGGTAATGCATCTATTTGGATGTATCCATTATTCAGTTGCCATATCCTTTGGTTTATTGGGGCTCCCGATGGTCCCGCTGTTGACAAATCTTTAATACAAAGGCTATTGAACTTGTAACAAATTGTATCGGGAGATAGGATTGTGTAATTAACTAAAGGTAATGCAACCACTTGAATAGCTGATCCAGTAGCATTGCAAGTTCCCCCTCCTAGCAGGTTTATAACAACAGTAGGTGTATATGTGCCTGTAGCCAAGTAGCTATGTACCACAACAGGTTGAGTAGAAGTGGATGCATCTCCTAAATTCCAATTATAGGAAACTGGTGTTCCACCTGAAACTACTACCGATAAGGTAACCGTGTTACCAATACAAACTACTTTAGTAGTAGCAAGTATCTCACAGGTTTGAGACCAAACTAATTGCGAAAGACTTATTGAAAGGAAGAGGAGTAGTAATTTTCTCACATTAGCAAGATATATAATTTCCTAATATGGTTGCACAACCTTAATTCTTAATTTTAACATAATATCATGTCAATTAAATTTAACAACTCAGACTCAAGCAATACCTATTTTTAAATGTCGCATCAGCGCTTTACTTTTGCTGCGCATGCAAAAGACTGTCGCATTTTATACACTTGGTTGTAAACTAAATTTTTCTGAAACCTCTACAATTGGTCGAACCCTTACTGATTCTGGCTATGGAAAGGTTCCATTTGAAAAAGGAGCGGATGTGTATGTTATCAATACATGCTCAGTAACCGACCATGCCGACCGCAAGTGCAAGAAACTGGTTCGGGAGGCTTTGCGACACAATCCCGAAGCCTTTGTGGCCATAATTGGATGTTATGCACAACTGAAACCAC
Source organism: Bacteroidia bacterium (assembly GCA_044337585.1). GTDB lineage: Bacteria > Bacteroidota > Bacteroidia > UKL13-3 > UKL13-3 > CAYSBE01. Next base: position 21,731 of record JBIINH010000010.1, on the reverse strand, counting down.
AGGAAATTGCATCCATTCCGGGTGTTGATTTGGTATTGGGTGCAGCAGAAAAATTCAATATCGAACAATACCTAACCGATACACGCAAAAAAGAAGTTGCCGAAGTAAAAGACGGAAAGATAAAAGAAGTGCTCGAGTACCACTCCTCCTACTCGCTTGGCGACCGCACCCGTACTTTCCTGAAAGTGCAAGACGGTTGTGATTACTTTTGTTCATTTTGCACCATACCCTTAGCTCGTGGCAGCAGCCGCAGCGATAAGATTGTGAATGTGGTAGCCGAAGCCGAAAAAATTGTAGCATCAGGTATCAAAGAAATAGTGCTTACTGGTGTAAACACAGGCGATTTTGGCGTAAATTCGGGTGAATCTTTTTTTGACTTATTGGTTGCATTGGAAAAAGTAGATGGTCTTGAACGCCTTCGCATCTCCTCCATTGAGCCCAACCTGCTCAGCAACGAAATTATAGAATTGGCCGCTGCATCCGATGTAATTGTTCCTCATTTTCATATCCCGCTTCAATCGGGTAATGACGAATTGCTGAATGCCATGCGCAGGAAATACGATACAGCCCTATATACTTCTCGTATTGAGAAAATCAAACAACTGATGCCACATGCCTGTATTGGCGTAGATGTGATTGTAGGCTTTCCGGGCGAAACGCACGAACATTTTTTGAGCACTTACAATTATTTGAATGAACTCGACATTTCATATTTGCACGTGTTTACCTACAGCGAACGTGCCAACACCACAGCCATCAAAATGAAAGGCAGGGTGAAACAAAACGACCGCCACGACCGAAATAAAATGCTTACGATACTGAGTGACAAAAAGCGCAGGCATTTCTATGAGCAGCAGCTGGGTAAAACGGTGAAGGTACTTTGGGAAGCGGAGAATGACCATAACACCGTGTATGGTTTCAGCGACAATTATGTGCGCGTAAAAACCAAATATGATCCGATGCTGGTGAATGAGGTTACCGAATTTGAACTTTCAGCCATTGATGACGATATGGTGGTGAAAGGGAAATTGATTCAGGTGTTTGCCTGAATAACCTTACTGTGTTCATCACATATTTAGCATAAAAATGTTGTCTGGTACCACTATATGCCAACTGCATGCTATTCTTTTATAAACATTGAAGAATAAACAAAATCGCCATCATTTACTCGAAGGAAATACACCCCTGGATTTAGCTCATGAATATCGATTGCGTTTTCATTTGTGAGAGAAATGCTAAAGTATTGTTTACCCAAAATATCGTAACATTCAACCTTCACATTCTTTGATGAAACATGATTCATACTAAAGTTTAATTCTGTTTTTGCCGGATTAGGATAAACAGTTAGTTTAGGTTTGAATGCTTGGTTATTTTCCTTCAGTCCAATCATTAAATCATAACATGATGGGAAACTATCTGTATCGTACATTTCTTGAATCACACGCACACTTTGACGAAGTTTATCAAGTGATGCCAATCTTCCTCCAGACTCTGCTCTTGCATAAACAAGAGCAACCGTAGTTGTTGCAGTGTCATTTGATAATAGTCTATGACCTCCGGTTGTCATTACTAATTTTCTATCATTTGGCAAGACTGATGTATTACTTTCTAATGACCAATCACTGCGACCTTTAAGATCATCACTAAAAGGGTAAATATGAAGCGCAGTATCATTTAGCCTGTTTTGGTACCATAGATAATCACCATTCCTCCATTTAGAATGCATATAATTCGAATAATGTATTTCATTTATCGGATTACCTGTTGGACCATAATCATTATTATACAACATAAAATTTGTCATGCTAGAAGTAATATTGTTTGATTTAATCTTTAAAGGTGAAATAAATGCATTTGCCAATGCAGGAGGATTCTCATTGTAGCCTGAAGGACCTGGATCAATTTCACTACCATTATATGCAAACATAAAATTCTCTTTTGGATTACATCCGTGATAATCGTTAGAATGATTTCCAATTTCAAAATCAGTCCAGATAGCAAAACGATAATCATCAATTGGTTGATTATTCCGATTAATTATTGTATAGTCAAAAAACACAGCATAATTCATCGCATCTTGAAGTTGCGATGGCATTAATCGATTACATGTATATGCGTATGCTAACATATGTATCTCTGTTTGTAAATGATTATTGTTTGAAGTTAACCTAGTCTTGAGATCATTAAAAACTACGAATAATGCCATATCTCCTTTAATTTTTGGAAAATCTCCGTTAATAGGATTGTATATTCCATCACCATTAACATCTACAAATGGAGCAATGTAAAGTGGTTCACCTTTACTCGTATCGCCCATTGCAGGCCAATTTACAATGGATTCGGGAACCGTGAAAGTTCCGTTAGTAACATTTCCATTGTCATAGTTTTCTTTAAATAACAATATTTCGGAACGATCTACCTTCCATACTTTATTATATTTCTGGATAAGCATTTCGTCTCGTTGCCGGGTTTTTAAATTTACAGGACCAGACTCATAATTATTATCTTGACCATAAGTTTGATGAGCAACAGCTAAGGAATCAGAAACTAAACCACTTTGCCATACACCTGATGCAAATATGGTTTGTAAATAATTGTGCTTGGGAATTTTAAGTAAGTTCGTACCATAGCGCGTTTTGTTGTAGTTATACGTAAATAGTGCACCGTTTGAGTAGAGTGGCATATCAACGTGATTTATATCAAGTGTACCTTTTTGTTCAGCTAAATTTGGTAAAATAAATGTATTTGAAGTAGAAATAATTGGTGAACCACCTTCATTTCTTATTACTATATAATAAAGTTCCCTATCAAGTAAGGGCAATATCATTTTAATTCCTATTGAAGGTTTTAAATGCACATATTGCCAATTTTTACCTTGTTCTAATTTACTCCATTCAACATAAGTATCCAATTTTACATCTCTCCATAAAGCATGCATATAAATCACATTGTTTATGTTATGTAATTTCACTCCGGCTACATTTGTATAATAAAAAAAGCCTTTACTTAATCCCGGTGTGTTTCCAGTGTACTGTGAAAATATGCCGTTTTTTAATAATGATATGGAATTAAATCCATTGCCCCTTGGATCCAGTTCTAAGCTGCTTATCCACAAATATCCATTAGCAAATACTATATCCTGAATGTTTGAAAACGGCAAGTTAGAGTTGCTGTCTGTATAGTGTTTATTAAATATACCATTTTTATATTCAAATAATCCTTTTACTGTTCCAATCCAAAATAAATCATCACCGTTCCCAGCTAGTGCGTTTATTTCTTGTTTGTTAAAATTGGTATAAACGGTAGGAAATGTTTGCCAATTACCATTTTTAAAAAAGACAAGTGATTCCTGCGAGACAAACCAAATACCTCCGTTTGCATATGTAATATAATCTACTGTTTTTGGAAAAAATTCATTTGTAGTAGTGTCAATAATCGCAAATGTGTCATTATCTAAATCTATTCGAACGCATCTGCTACTACTAACAGCCCAGACAGCATTTTCAATAGAATCATAACATATTACACCTCTCTTCCAATTAGTAATTGATAAATCTGTGTTATAAGTAACCCATGATTTGTCAGATACCTTCCTTCTGGAGATACTGCCATTACTAAATAACAAAACAATATCTCCGTTTTTTGTCGTAACAGCATCCAAGGGGTTAATACCAGTCCCATTAAACCCGTCATAAATATTATCAGTGATGTTCTGTGATAATGAAGCAAAACATGAAAAATAAATAACAATAAATGAGGTAAATAAACTTTTCATAGCTGTATTTTTTCTTTTAAGTCTGTCTAATTACTTACAAGGTTGCATACATACTTATTCATTCATAAAACTACTTAATTTACAATAACATACACTAAAAATAATCTAAAGTTAAAATAATTAAATAGGATAGACGACACTTATGCAAAACAAAATACTTTCAGTCGGGCAAATCATTATTCACCGAATTTTCATTTTGACATCCCTAAAAGTGAGGTTGCGCCCATTGCTTAATGATACATAAGCATCAAATGAAATTGAAATAGGTTGGGCAGGTTGATTATCCCACTTATAAAACCAAAAACTTCCAACATTATCCACTGTTGATGGAAAAGTCGCATTCATTGGAACAGGCTGATTGAAAGGAAAGTCAACCACAAAAAACTGATTAAGTGTATCGCCAATTTGGATTTGGATATTTTGACTGTCACTCACATCCTGAATGGCCACGAGCGTAAATGACAATATCCTGTCTTCTGAATATGGTTCGGCCGGACTGCATGCCATTGCAGATGAAATAAAATAGGAAGGTGTATTATTTACGGCTGCAATTTTCTGAATCTTCTCTACGGACAATACCAAAATAAGACTATCATGGTGATAATATTTTGTAGAGTCAAAATCGGGTTCGTTAAAATTCTGAACACGCAAGCCCATTTCTGTCACCTCAAATTTGTAGTTTTCGCCTCCCCCGCATTTTTCACATGATTGATAAACAGATAGCGACAGAAAAGTTAGTATGAGGGCTATTTGCTTTTTAATCATAATATTATAATTCCTTACACAATGGTGGCTGTGGTACTTCTACAGACTCAGTAGCCTAAGCGCCCATTTTTTTAAAACAACTTAGGCTGATCGGTATTGGGGTTTGACTTTGGTTTTGCCTTGGGTTTTTCTTTTGAAGGTTCAGGGTCATCGGCAAGCAAACGTTTTATGCGCTCCTGCTCTTCATGAAGCAAATCTTCATTCACCAAAAGTGTTTGTTGGCTTTCGGGTTTATTGATTTCTTCTCGCACTTCTTCTTCTATTTCGGTATCCGGATCAGGTGGCAGCAATACTACGCTTACAAATTCTTTTGCCGTAGTCAGTCTATTGCCAATGGTTTTCCATCCTTTTACTTCAATGAATTCAGCCATATTCAGTGTTTCCTCGCTGTTCAATTCTTTCTTTTTACCGCCACCGCGTTCCCAAACAATGATTGGATTTACCTGATCGGTAGCCATCACTATTCTATTCTTGTCACCTTCGGGTATACATAGAAATTTTTTGTTCAACGTAAGTGTTTCGATAAGGAAACGTTTAACCATATAGGCTTTATCTTTTTCGTTATAGTATATTAAGCTTATCGGACGCTTAGGTTTAAACTTAGTAATCAAAACCACTTGCTCTGCTTCGTAGTGATTGGTGAGGTCGAAATTGGTGAGCTCGTAGTTTCCATCTTTATAGAAAACAATAATTTGGTCGTTGCTTTCAAATTCTCCAATATATGTTCCCCGATCATCCACGTTTAACCTACCCAATACATCATCATACCAAATTTTTCTACCTCCAAGTGTTGACACTCCTTTGGCTTTTAACTTGATGGACTTGATAAGGTACTTTGATACGATATTTCCCAGTACTTGTCGGCCTTTAATTGCAAGGTCAGCAAAATTAAAGTCGAAGGTCAGTTTACGTGCATGAGATATCGGACTCAGTGTTACTTCTACCAATTCGGCTTCGCTATTAGAGTTTGCAGTAAAATATAACACCTTGCTGTTTGGCGAGCCTGTTGTAAGGTCATATTCTTTATCACGTGTAATGCCCATCACCGCAAAACGCTTGGCATAGCTGGTTTTGGTTTTGCCATCTATATAAATCATGTTATAGATTTTGCGCTCATCATTTTTACGAAACACATCCACATAAATGATGTCTTTGCCGGCAAAAAATTTATCCTGCACCTTGCTTACCTGCATTTTCCCGTCTTTACGAAACACGATGATGTCATCAATATCCGAACAATCAGAAATAAACTCATCATTCTTCATCGCATTTCCAATACCTACAAATCCTTCGGCACGGTTTACATACAATTTGCGATTGGCTATAGCTACCTGATTGGCCTGAATGGTATCAAACAGTTTAATTTCTGTTTTACGTTCGCGCCCTTTGCCGTATTTCTTAAGCAGGTTTTCATAGTATTTTACCTGATAAGCTTTCAAATTATCTAAATCAGCTTGCACGGATTTCAACTCCTCCTCTATCCTACGCATGAGCTCGTCAGCTTTAAAGGAGTCGAACTTTGAAATACGTTTGATTCTAATTTCGGTAAGACGAAGGATATCATCTTCGGTAATTTCTCGCCTGAACAATTTTTTGTATTTGTTCATTCCTTTGAAGATCACATCTATTACCGCTTCAAAGGTTTCGCATTCTTCAATATCTCGGTAAATACGCTTCTCAATGAATATTTTTTCGAGCGATGAGAAATGCCACTGCTCTTCCAATTCACCTTTTTTGATTTCCAACTCACGCTTTAGCAATTCACGGGTGATATCAACCGACAAGCGCAACAACTCGTTTACATCTGTAAAAATGGGCTTGTCGTTTACAATCACACAAGCATTGGGAGATATGGAAATTTCACAATCAGTAAAAGCATACAACGCATCGATTGTTATGTCAGGCGACACACCGGGCGCAAGTTGAATCTCTATTTCTACATCCTTGGCCGTGTTGTCTATTACCTTCTTAATTTTAATTTTCCCATTGTCGTTTGCTTTGATGATGGATTCAATAACCGATGTTGTTGTAGTTCCGTAAGGAATATCTTTTACAAGCAATGTTTTCTTATCCAGCTCTTCAATTTTAGCGCGAACGCGAACTTTGCTTCCTTTTGCACCTTTATTGTAATTGGTCACATCAACCATACCACCTGTTGCAAAATCAGGATACAACTCAAAGCCTTTTCCTTTGGTACATTCAATGGCTGCTTTTAAAATCTCACAAAAGTTATGCGGCAAAATTTTGGTAGCCAATCCTACTGCAATACCTTCTACACCTTGCGCAACAAGAAGTGGAAATTTCATTGGCAATGTAACCGGCTCTTTTTTACGGCCATCATAAGATGCTTGCCACGTAGTGGTTTGTCCGTTAAAGGCTACTTCAAGTGCAAACTTTGACAATCGTGCTTCGATGTATCGAGGTGCAGCAGCTGCATCTCCTGTGCGCACATCACCCCAGTTACCTTGTGTCTCAATCATCAGGTCTTTTTGCCCTAATCCAACCATGGCATCACCAATGGCTGCGTCACCATGTGGATGATACTGCATGGTTTGCCCAATAATATTAGCCGCTTTATTGAAACGACCGTCATCCATTTCTTTCATGGCATGCAAAATTCTGCGTTGCACCGGTTTCAACCCGTCATTAATGGCTGGCACTGCGCGCTCTAAAATTACGTATGAAGCATAGTCTAAAAACCAATTTTCATATAATCCTGTAATAGGAATTACACTGTGTAAGCCATGCTCATGATTTCTTTCTTCGTTCATTTTATTATTTTCTTCCATCCTACTTTTTAATCATCTTCCCTATAGCTATACTATAGTCCATATTGTTTTAATTCATATACATTTCTTCAAACAACTTCTTCAACTTCTTTTTCTTGCACTATGTCTTTTTCTATCTTCAGGTTTTCAATAATAAAGTTTTGGCGGTCTATGGTATTTTTGCCCATAAAATATTCCAACAACTTTGGTATTGGGGTATCCTGACGAAGGATAACAGGCTGCAAGCGCATGTCCTCTCCAATAAATAAACCAAACTCTTCAGGTGAAATTTCGCCTAGTCCTTTAAATCTGGTAATTTCCGGACGTACACCAAGTTTAGCCATAGCTTTTTGTTTCTCTTCTTCACTATAGCAATAAATGGTTTGTTGTTTGTTTCTTACCCTAAACAAGGGTGTTTCCAAAATATATACATGTCCATTTTTCACCAAATCTGGAAAAAATTGTAAGAAGAAAGTAAGCATTAATAAGCGAATATGCAATCCATCCACATCGGCATCAGTTGCTATTACAATGCGGTTGTATTTAAGTCCATCCATTCCTTCTTCAATGTTTAATGCATGCTGAAGTAAATTAAATTCTTCATTTTCATAAACCACTTTTTTGGTAAGTCCATAGCAGTTTAGTGGCTTTCCTCGTAAACTAAATACGGCCTGAGTTTCTACATCACGGCTTTTTGTTATAGAACCACTTGCCGAATCTCCTTCGGTGATAAATAACGTGGTGTCATGTTTTTTCTCCGACTTTTCTTCATCATAATGAAAACGACAATCGCGAAGTTTTTTGTTATGTACAGCAGCTTTTTTAGCTCTCTCATTGGCAAGTTTCTTAATCCCTGCCATTTCCTTTCGCTCACGCTCACTTTGTAGTATGCGTTTCAATAATGCATCAGCCGTTTGTGGATGTTTATGCAGGTAATCATCCAATGCTTTTTTCAGAAAGTCAATTGCATGTTGTTTCACTGTTGGTCCATCAGGGCCCATTACGGCTGAGCCAAGCTTAGTTTTGGTTTGAGATTCAAATACGGGTTCTTGCACACGCACACTAACCGCTGCAACAATTGAAGCCCGCAAGTCGGCCAAATCAAATTCCTTTTTATAAAACTCCCTAACCGTTTTTGCGTAAGCCTCACGAAATGCAAGCAAATGCGTGCCTCCCTGTGTGGTGTGCTGACCATTAACAAACGAATAATACTCTTCTCCGTATTGGTTTTCATGGGTAATGGCAACTTCAATATCTTCTCCCTTTAGGTGAATGATTGGGTAGCGAATATGATCTTCATTGGTTTTGCGTTTTAGCAAATCAAGTAACCCATCTTTTGAGTAAAACTTTTTGTCATTATAATTTATCGTCAAACCCGAATTTAAGAAGGCATAGTTCCACAACATGTTTTCTATGTACTCGGGGATATAATGAAAATTCTTAAAAATTTGTTCGTCAGGTATGAAAACTACCGTGGTTCCATCAGGTTCAAGCGATGATTGCTGTTTTGTTTCCTTTATCAGTTCTCCCCTAACAAATTCGGCTGATACTGTTTTTCCATCACGATAAGATTGCACTTTAAAATTTACCGCAAGTGCATTTACAGCTTTGGTACCCACTCCATTTAACCCGACTGATTTTTGAAAAGCTTTGCTATCGTATTTGCCTCCGGTATTTATTTTGCTTACCACATCAACCACTTTTCCTAAAGGGATTCCCCGACCAAAATCGCGTACAAATACAGAGCCGGCCTCATCAATTTTGATGTCAATGGTTTTACCATATCCCATCACATGCTCGTCAATACAGTTGTCAAGCACTTCTTTGAGCAGCACATAAATACCATCATCCGGTGCTGAGCCATCGCCCAACTTACCAATATACATTCCGGGACGCAACCGTATGTGTTCGCGCCAATCTAATGACCTAATACTGTCTTCGTTATAAATAACCTTTGGGTCTTTCTCCGCCATAATACATCTCGCTTTAAAAAGGTAAAATTAAACCGAATTCAACCTATATAATCCACAGATTATTCTACCAGCTGTGGAAATTGTAAGTAGTTGATAGTTATGCAGTGTAGTTTAAGTTACCAAATCGTCAAGAGATTAGTTATTTTGCCGCAACATTGAAAAAGGTTTGTTTTTTTAATAGCATTCGGTTTTGGGGTGGTGGCGAAAAGCTGCTGCTGGAGCATGCTTTGTATTTTCACCAAAGGGGCTACGAGGTATCACTTGCTTGCCATTCTCAAAGCCCATTGGCACAAAAAGCTGCATCCTATTCTATACCCACATTTTCGGTAAAAGCAGGTAGCCTATCTTTTTTAAATCCTTACAAATTGTGGCGCTTGGCATCTTATTTCAAGAAATCAAATACAGATACCGTTATTTTTACCGCATCTCATGATGCTAAATTAGGTGGAATTGCAGCTAAATTGGCAGGTGTAAAACGCATTGTATATATGCGTGGACTTGCAGTACCGGTGAAAAGCAACATCATCAATCGGTTATTGTTTGGCAATATACTAACACATATTGTTGCCAATTCTCAGGAAACCAAACGTACCATACTAAAACACCTAGGTGGTACTATTTCTGAATCACAAATTCAAGTTATCTATCATGGCATTTCTATTGCTGAACATGAAACAGCTAAACTTCCATCAATAACAGATAATGCAAAAGGAATTGTGTTGGGAAATGCCGGAAGACTTACTACCCAAAAAGGCCAACATTACCTGATTGAAATTGCGCGCATATTGAAGGAAAGAAATATTGAATTCACGCTATTTATTGCCGGCACCGGGGAATTGCACAAGCATTTGACATCCCAAATTGCTTTGTATGGCTTGGAGAAACAAGTAATACTTCTTGGCTTCGTGGAAGAAATTCAATCCTTTATGCAATCAATAGATGTGTTTTTGCTTTCATCCGCATGGGAGGGTTTCGGCTTTGTTATTGTTGAGGCAATGGCACACAAAAAACCGGTTATTGCATTTGATGTGAGCAGTAATCCTGAAATCATTGCAAATCACGAAACAGGATTTTTAATTCCATTTGAAGATACTACGCAATTTGCTGATTGCATTGAAAAAATTATATCAGACCCTAAGATGCTCATGGATATGGGAGAAAAGGGATTGTTGCGTGCAAAAACAATGTTTGATATCAACAAACAAATGGCTGCTTTTGAAACTTATTTGCTTTCATGAAAAGCACGGTACAACATGAACATATTATCCCTCGGTTAACTGCTTTATGGGCACTTAGCGAAAGTGGTCTTGGTGGTTTTATGCATGCCGTGAAAATACCATTTACCGGATTCTTTTTAGGTGGTTTTGCTATCATCATGATAACATTAATAGCATTGCATAGTCATAAGCCATTTACACAAATCATGAAGGCAACCTTGTTGGTTGTATTGGTAAAAGCTACGGCAAGTCCTCAATCGCCTCCTATGGCCTATTTTGCAGTGGCCTTTCAAGGACTAAGTGGCGCGATGATTTTTGCATTGGGTGTAAATCGTGTTTTTGCGATAGCATTTGGTGCCGTTGCATTGTTTGAATCGGCCATACAAAAATTTATTACAGCGACCCTTATTTTTGGCAAATCAATTTGGGAAGCTGCTGATGCCCTTTTTAATAGCATTGCCAAAGACCTCGGAATGAGTCATGATGTTGCATTTAGTTTTTGGCTTATCGGAATTTACACTGGTGTGTATACTATTTGGGGTATGTTACTGGGCAATTGGTCTTACTCGCTGCCTGCTTCTTTGTTGGCAACAAAAGCTTCCATCATTGAGCAGGCAAATAAACTCACCAATACCCAACTACCTGAAAGCAAAAAGAAAAAAGGAAACATGAAATTGATTTCATTGTTCTTCATCCTACTATTTATCATCAGTATATTTTTATTGCAAGGCAATTCACAACAAGCAATGTATTCCATTACTAGAACTGTAGCAGCTTTGCTCCTGCTCTATTTTGTATTGGCCCCAATAACAAAATATCTTTTTGCAACTTGGGCTACACGGCAAAGCAGTAAACGAGCAAGTGATATCAAACAAATATTGGATGCGCTACCTCAATTGAGGAACCATTTGAGTTCGGCTATGCAACTTGCTAAACTGAACCATAAAGGACTAAAAGTTTACCGTGCTTTTGTCATAAATTTGATTGTACTTTCGATTTACCACGACTCTTGACAAATAATATTTACATTCTTTCACAGCCCATACAAACCGGCAAAACTACCTTGCTGATGAACTGGATTGCTAGGCAAAAAGATGTGGGAGGAATACTCACGCCTGATGTGAATGGACAAAGAATGTTGTATGATATCAACCAAGGAGCCTACTATCCTTTACAGGTTATAAACAAGGAAAACGCCATTCAAATAGGTCGTTTTAGTTTTGACCAATCTATTTTTCATTTGGCCCAACAAATACTTTTGGAAAGCATGAATCAACAACATGAATGGGTCATTGTGGATGAAATTGGGCGATTGGAAATGGATAAACAATCTGGATTGGAACCTGCAGTTTCTGCTGTTATTAAAAACGCAAAAACTAAAGCATCCAACACAAAACTGTTGCTGGTGATTAGGGATTATTTATTGAATAATGCCATTCAATATTATGGATTACAAGGAGCCACCGTGTTGCATAAATCTTTCTTTGAAATCACATCGGTTGATGCCAATAACAAGCTGTACGGAGTGGTATTATGTGGCGGCCAAAGTGTCAGAATGGGAACTGATAAAGCATTTATTTCATATCATGATAAGCCTCAATATGCATATACAACCGAGCTTATAAAACCGTATTGCGAATCTGTATTCATTTCATGTAACAACAAACAGAATTCTCAAATACCCCAGAATTACAATACAGTTTTAGACAATGCGACATTTGCGGATGCCGGACCAATGACGGGTGTTTTAAGTGCATTTGAAAAACTAAACAACCAATCTATTTTGCTCATTGGTTGTGATTATCCTCACCTGCTCCAAACTGACATTGAGGCATTATTAGCTGCGCGAAATGAATGCTATGATGCAGTTTGTTTCATACAAACTGAAACGAATATCGAAGAACCACTGCTAGCTGTTTATGAAAAACAATGTGCTCCACTCCTTCTTGATTTTTTTTCGCAAGGCAATACTTCAATGAGAAAATTTTTAACAACCATAAGAACCCACAAAATTGTTCCTGAGTCGCTCAAAAGAATTCAAAGTATAGATACGCCAATAATGTGATTCATATAATGATGAGTAAACCAAGTGTAACACAAACTGCCATTGTTCAGATAATTGATAAAAAACGCATACCAAAAGACGACTTGCTTGCGGTGGAAGAACCGATGGAAATACGCATCGGATATGGACCCATTGACATGCGGATGCAAAAAAGTATTTCTGTCACCATGCGCACACCCGGCAATGATTTTGAACTTGCTTTGGGATTTTTATTTACTGAAGGAATCATACACTCAACACATCAAATCCACAACATTCAATATTGCACAGAAGCAAACACAATTGAGAATAAAGAGAATATCGTAAGGGTTGAACTGAAACCTGAAACAGAAATTGATTTCAGCAAGCTGCAACGAAACTTTTATACCACAAGTAGTTGTGGTGTCTGCGGCAAAGAAAGCATTGAAGCCATTAAAGTGCATTGTCAAATTCAAACAAGTAAAGGCTTATCGGTATCAACAGAAACCATCATTTCATTGCCCGAAAAACTCAGGGTCCGACAAAGTGTATTTGAACATACGGGAGGTATACATGCATGTGCACTTTTTGATACCGAAGGCAATCTGTTATTGGCAAGAGAAGATGTAGGCAGGCACAATGCTATGGATAAATTGGTAGGGGCAACATTACATCTTGATGCCTCACAGTTTCATAAAAGCATTTTATTGCTAAGCGGCAGAGCGAGTTTTGAATTGTTGCAAAAAGCCGCTGTCGCAGGTATTCCCATGGTATGCGCTATTGGTGCACCAAGCAGTTTGGCGGTAGCTATTGCAAAAGAATTTGGCATCACATTGATTGGTTTTTTAAAAGAAAACCGATTCAATATCTATTCAGGACAAACCGAATTAATCTATTAAAGTTCACTTAGCTTCACCTGCTCATGTAATCTTACACCCTTTTCTGTCATTTGAACGGTGCATGCTTCGTTTAGTGGGTCGTGTTCAAAATACAATATAAACTTATCGTTAGCAGCTGCTTCATTCAGGGTAGCCAGTTTCTCATTCATGGTATCCAGCGGACGTACATCATATCCCATTACATAAGGCACAGGCAAATGGGCTTGAGTAGGAATCATATCGGCCAGGTATAAAATTTGGTAATCTTTGTAGAGAATCAACGGGTGCATCATATCGCGGGTATGTCCGTTGCTGTATCGAAATGATATTTCAGGATGAATAACATCACCCTCGTTTAATAGGGTAAGTTGACCGCTTTCTTCAATGGGTAAAATATTTTCTTTCAAAAAAGAAGCCTTCTCTCTTTGATTGGGCTTAAGAGCCTCCTGCCAATGATTTGCAGCTATGTAATATTGTGCATTGGGAAAAGCTGTTTTAAATTTTGTCCGGTCAACATTCCATTCAATACTTCCTCCACAATGATCGAAATGCAGGTGAGTGAGAACCATATCTGTAATATCTGCTGAAGTAAATCCATGTGCATTCAGTGACTTTTCAAGTGTATTTTCACCATGCATAAAATAATACGAAAAGAATTTTTCGTCTTGTTTGTTGCCCATGCCATTATCAATAAGTATAAGGCGCTTACCATCCTCAATCAGCAACGCCCTCATAGCAAGGCTAATCATATTGTTATTATCAGCCGGATTGAGTTTGTTCCAAATTGATTTAGGCACCACCCCAAACATGGCCCCGCCATCCAATTTAAAATGTCCTGTTTCTATTGTATGCAATTTCATGTTTGCAAAGTAAGGAATTGTGATTTGAGAATTGAGATTTCTGAATAACGACTGTGGCGTGACAAGTCTGAAAAAAAATAACTGCGCATTGGGTCGCCCCTTTATGGGTCGGGGGTGAGTGCGGAAAATGATGGCAAATCTCCGTGCATCTCTGAGAACTCCGAGAACTCCGTGGTTGAACAAAGAAATGATGAATAATGAATGATAAATATTGAATAACGAATGTTCATTCAAGCATCTGGCGTGACAATAACTGCGTGTTGGGTCGCCCCATTAGGGTCGGGGGTGAGCGCGGAAAATGATGGCAAATCTCCGTGCCTCTCTGGGAACACCGTGTACTCAGTGGTTGGAAAAAGAAATGATGAATATTGAATACTGAATTATGAATGATTAATCAAGCCTTTGGCGTGACAAGTCTATGAATTGTTTTTATTTCCATTCATATAAACTGACTTTTTGGTCAAACTATATCAGGGACTTACAACTTACAAACTCATAACTTAAAATTCAAAACCCATAACTTAAAACTTAAAACTCATAACTTAAGACCTAAAACTCCCCTCACCCACTTATATTTCTAAAAAACATATATTGCCTACAAATGTTAAATTTTTGATGTTAAAAGAATCAAAACGAAATATACTGCTATTTGTGCTTGGTTCATTTTTTATTGCCAACGCATTAATTGCCGAGTTTATTGGAGTGAAAATATTTTCAATGGAGGCTTCTTTGGGTTTTACACCAATGGATATTGAACTTTTTGGTAACAGCTTATCGCTTAACCTCACCGCAGGGGTATTGCTGTGGCCAATCGTGTTTGTGATGACAGACATCATCAATGAATATTTTGGCCGAAATGGGGTAAAGCTATTTACCTACATTGCATCTGCTTTAGTTGCCTACTCGTTTTTGGCTGTTTATTTAGCCATTCACCTTACCCCTGCTGAATTTTGGATAAACCGCGAAACACCTGAAGGACTTTTAAACATGCAGCAAGCTTTCAGGGCAGTGTTTGGACAAGGTCTTTGGATTATTGCAGGCTCACTAACCGCTTTTTTAATTGGACAATTTATTGATGTGACTACATTTCATTTTATCAAAAAAAGAACAGGAAACAAAGCATTATGGCTGCGTGCAACAGGCAGCACATTGGTATCTCAGCTTATTGATAGTTTTGTGGTATTGTTTATTGCTTTTTATATTGGTGCAGGTTGGAGCCTAAAGTTGGTATTGGCAATTGGTATCGTAAATTATCTCTATAAATTTGTGGTTGCCTTAGCACTTACGCCTTTTCTGTATTTATTGCACAAAATGATTGATGCATATTTGGGAAAAGAACTTGCAGAACGCATGATGAAGGAGGCCGCTTCCGATTGATAAGAATCATTTTTTGAAACCTGAGCTTAAAATGTAATTTGCAACAAACTTTAACAATTATGATACGTGGACCATTTAATTTACAAAAGTGGATTGACGAAAACCGTCATTTACTAAAACCACCGGTTGCCAATAAAAATCTATATCCTGAAGGAACCGATTATATTGTAATGATAGTTGGCGGACCAAATGCCCGCAAAGACTACCACTACAATGAAACCGAAGAACTTTTTTACCAATTGGAAGGTGAAATCAATGTCCGTATCCAGGAAGATGGCCAACCACGTAATATCAAATTAGGCCCCGGTGACATGTTTTTGTGTCCGCCCAATACGCCCCACTCTCCTGCCCGCTCCGAAGGCTCAATAGGTCTTGTGATTGAAAGGGTGCGCAAAGGTAAAGGACTCATGGACGGACTGCAGTGGTATTGCGAAAAATGCAACAACAAACTGCATGAATACTATTTTGAACTGAAAGATATTGAAACAGATTTCTTACCGCGTTTCAAAGAATTTTATGCTTCTAAAGATTTACGTACCTGTAAAAGTTGCGGACACGTCATGGAATCGGATCCTCGATTTGTTTAACACAAAAATCTTTTCTTGCTATTGCTTGTTCTTCTAGTATGAACAAAACGATTTATCCTTTTGATGTATCAACTATTGAAGGGGGCGAAATAGCTTTATCAACTTTTAAAGACCAAGTACTATTGGTAGTAAATACCGCCTCCGAATGTGGATTTACGCCTCAATATGAGCAACTCGAAAAAATATACAAACAATACAAAGACCGGGGCTTTACCATACTTGCCTTTCCTTCCAACAATTTCGGGCATCAGGAGCCGCTTAAGGGAAAAGAAATAGAACAGTTTTGCAGCATTAATTTTCGCACCACCTTTCCCGTGTTCGACAAGGTAGATGTGGTTGGTAAGGGCGCTATTCCATTGTTTCAGTTTTTGAGCAACAAAGCAAAAAATGGGAAAGTAAATATTGCCCCTAAATGGAATTTTCAAAAATATTTGATTAACCGAAAAGGTGAAGTTGTAGATTATTTTCTGCCCTTTACTAAACCGGATGCCATTCAGGTAAAACGTGCAATTGAAGCTTGTTTGAATGAATAAGTTCCTGCAATTGTTATTTTTGCCCATATGAAACTAGACATACTTGCCTTTGCGGCCCACCCCGATGATGTAGAACTGGCTGCAAGCGGCACCCTTGCAGCTCACATTGCCAAAGGTTACAAAGTAGGAATTGTAGATTTAACAAGAGGTGAACTCGGAACAAGGGGTTCGGCCGAGTTGAGGGCAAAAGAAGCAGCAGTAGCATCTAAAATACTAGGAATTAGCATAAGGGAAAACCTCGGATTCAAAGACGGATTTTTTCAAAAAGATGAACCACACTTGCTGCAGGTAATTACTGCCATCCGCAAATACCAACCCGAAATTGTTTTATGCAATGCCAACACCGACAGGCACGTTGATCATGGACGAGCTGCAGATTTAGTACATGAGGCTTGTTTCCTTTCAGGTTTGCGCAAAATCGTAACCCAATCAGACGGTCATAACCAAACAGAATGGCGCCCTAAGGCAACGTATCACTATATACAAGATCGATACCTCGCTCCGGATTTGGTTATTGATATTACACCTTATTTTGAAAAAAAGATGGAAAGCATAAAAGCTTACTCTTCTCAATTTTACGACCCTACAAGTGATGAACCTGAAACAGCTATTTCCAACAAAGATTTTCTACTTTTTATTGAAGCCAGGGCAAGGCAGTTTGGTCGCATCATTGGCACTACATATGGTGAAGGATTTAACGTAAAAAGAGCCCCGGGTATACAAGACTTGATGAAATTGATTTAATAAATTTTTAAGCAAATATCTGTTTCACACTTTTTACACCCAAGGTGCTATAGACACTTATGATTAAATGGTTAAAATAATATCTTACACTATTTCAGGGTATTAATTTTCTTTTTCAAATCAGCCTTAACACCGTCTGTTGAAATGACAATCATTTCTGTTCGCCTGTTTTTTTGATGCTCTTCTTCACTACAATTTGATTGAATAGGAGATTCGCATTCACAACCATTTAATATATTAGACTCTCCCATGCCAATATAAGTTAACCTCTTCGGATTAGTAATATGTCGTTTGACGTAAGCAGCAGAAGATTTTGCTCTGCGCATAGACAGATATTTGTTATATTTAACAGTGCCGCGGCAATCTGTATATGAACGTAATTGTATAACCATATCTGGATATTCATTCATTAGTTTAATCAACTTGTCTAGTTGCAATGCTGCATCTGGCCTGATGTTATATTTATTTAAATCAAATCTTACTACATCTATTTCTAACAACTCTGCAACATTGATTACTCTTTTTTCCATAGTTAAATAGGCTATGATAGTTCTAGGTTTATTGATAGGTTGGGTAATTGTATATGACTTATCAAAATACCCTTCTTTAGAAATTTTGATGGTATAAGAGACCGTATCTCCAATTGTTATATTTTCAATAACTTTAAGTGAATGACCTGTTTTTGGAGTAATTAGATTATTAAACTCTGTATTGGTTTTGTTATCAGTTATTACCATTCTTACACCTTCTAATGGATTACCAGTTTTACCGTCTTTAACTTGAGTAAAAAGTGCAATCCCTTGATTTTTCTCCAGTATAAGGTTTGCTAATACCTCATCATCCTGTGTTTTAGTATCGGCTTTTATAAAGCCTTCAAAATATTTTTCTTTACTACCTATCAGTAAATAGTCAGAACCGGGTTCAATGTAAAATAAATATTGCCCATTAACCTTTGTAATGTAGGATTGCACCAAATCTCCCTTGTCATTGTATAAATCAACTTTTGTATTTGCAAGAATATTTCCCTCAAGATCTTTAGCTATCCCATTAATTTTTTTGCCAGTAGGAAATTGCTTAATTAGTTCGAATGCATAAATATCATCATCCCCTTTACCACCTTCTCTGTTAGATGTAAAATAACCATACTTCATGATATCATCTAGAACAAATGAAAAGTCATCAAATTGTGTATTTATTGGAACACCTGCATTATAAACTTTATTGAATTTACCATCTCCCATATCAGGAGAGAAATAAATATCTAGTCCACCTAGACCAATGTGACCATTACTTGAAAAAAATAAAATCCGTAGATCTTCATGATAAAACGGAAACATCTCATCCGCCTCGGTATTGACTTCTGGGCCGGCATTAATCGCATTGCCCCATGAGCCATCTGTATTGCGTGTTATTATGTAAATATCAGATCCACCAAATCCACCCGGCATGTCACTGCTAAAGTACATAATATTCCCGTCTGATGTTAATGAAGGATGGCCAACATTATACTCCTTATTATTTACTTTGAACGGTACTTCTTTTCCCCATTCACCTTTATTATTTTTCTCGCTAAAAAAAATCCCAAATTTTACTGCATTGTCCGTTGACTTTTCTTTGTAATTGTTTCGGGTAAATGCCATTATTGTACCTAGTGCATTAAACGAAGCAGGCCCCTCGTGAAGTTTCTTGTTGAGTTGCTTTCGAAATTGCCTAGGTTCACCAAGCATCATATCATCAATTCTGTCCGATACATACATATTTAAAAATGGTTTCTCATTCCAATTATATAGTCGTTTAACTACATTAACTCCTATACGTGTAGATGCAAATACCATTTGATTATTGTAGAAGCATGCCCCAAAATCCTGCGCGTCTGTATTAATTGGTAGATAAGTAATCGTAAATCTCCCTTCATCCTGAGTTAAGGTACTCTTATCTTTTGCTATGCGTGCGTATGACTTAGAACGATTGTCATTTGGACGTGCCTTGGCAAATTTGTCTAACCAATTTATACTTTCATCATAGTTCGCCAGCATTCTTAAAATAGAGGCGTAGTTAAAATAATCTTCTAATGTTGCTTCTGGTCCATTGATAAATTGCTCGAATGTCTGTTTGCTCTTATCCAACTGATTTGTTCTTTTATATGACAATGCCAGATTACGCAAACCACTAACACTAATATTATTTATTGATTCATAACGTTGTATAGCTTTGATATATGAGAAACGATTATAATATAAGTTTGCCTTTCTCTCTTTTGCTGATAGCTGTGCATACACATTTGTACTCGCTAAAATGGCTGCTAATATTACTATCAACAAGGTTATTTCTTTTATAAATTGTTGCCTAGATTTCATAACACTAAAAATAACGTGGCGAAAAAACTTTAGCTTTATCTTTATAAATAAGATCATAACTTAACATAACTTCATGAGAACCTTTATTAAAACGAACTGTGTTATTTACATACGACCAATCATAACTATATCCGAAGCGTAGTTGAGGTGTAAAATAAATACCTAACAAGAATCCAACAGCATCACCCGATCTGAACATTCCACCAAACTCTATTTGCTCTCTGTATACAAAAAATGTGGTTAAATCTGCGGTTATTGGCGCAGATTCAACAAGTTTAATAAATGTTGTAGGTCGTATCTTCCACATCTTTGACAAATCAAAAACAGCACCTGCAATGGCGAAGTAATGCCGCTCTTCTCCTTTAGTTCTAGAAACTGAGCCTTTACCATTGTCTGCTTCAAAGTTGTTTTCAAATAATTTCGGTGCTGACATTCCCAAATACCATCTGTCAGTATTATAATATACTCCAACCCCGAAATTCGGCATTATTCTGCTTTGAATATCACTAGCAAAGGCTGGATCGTTAGTTTGTACTGTAGATAAATTACTTAAATCCGCCTGAATAATATTCACACCACTTTTCAAGCCCAACGAAATATTTACTTTTCTATTTATCTTTAATCTATAGGCATAATCACCATTTATTGAAGTTTGCTTGATAGGCCCTATCACATCATTTATAACTGATAACCCTACTCCTACTTTGTTATTCATAAATGGAGAATGAAGTGTTATAGTTTGAGTAGTTGGTGCTCCATCAAAATCTACCCATTGTTTTCTATGTATTAATGCAATTGTCAATGCATCCCTAGTTCCTGCATATGCCGGATTGATAGAAAGCATATTGAACATATAGTTTGTAAACATAGGTATTTGCTGTGCATAGCAAGTACCCGTTAATATTAAAATATTAACTAATACTATTAATTTAATAAAGACTTTATATTTATGAGTCTCCACTCGCTGAATCTTTTTGTTTATAGTTTTTATTATTTTTTCCGACTTATGTATACATAACCCTTCTTGTAACGTTCATCTTCAGAAACTTCTGGTCCTAAATCTAAAATATAAAAATATGTTCCTACAGGCAGTTCCTTATCTGCAAATGACAATCCAAATTGATTTGTTCCATCCCAATTATTTTTATAACCTTTGGTTTCATAAACTTTATTTCCCCATCTATTAACTACAATCAATTCATTATTTGGATAGTTCTCTATCCCAATAATTTCAAAAAAATCATTCACACCATCATCATTAGGAGAGAACGCTTCCGGAATAAAAAATCCTCTACAATTTACATTTTTTGTAAAATCCAAAACAATAATTGTACCAGTTGCGGATGCTGATCCACAGCCTCCGGTTAATGGGATGCTGTAGTTAAATGTACCTGATATGGTTGGTGTACCGATTATGCTTATCATATCTGAACTGAATATTGCACTCACGCCTGTCGGTAATCCGGTGGCTACTCCAATGCCGGTTGCGCCTGTAGTGGTATGCGTGATGGTTCCCAAAGATGTATTGATACACAAAGTAGGTGTGGTTGAAGCTGCACTTGTGGTGTTATCGGGTGTGATAGTGATTGTGCCGCTTGCTGATACGGTTCCGCAGCCTCCGGTTAATGGAATGCTGTAGTTAAATGTACCTGATACAGTTGGTGTTCCGCTGATGCGTATCGTATCTGAACTGAATATTGCACTCACGCCTGTCGGTAATCCAGTGGCTACTCCAATGCCGGTTGCGCCTGTAGTGGTATGCGTGATGGTAGTGATTGCATTATTGATGCAAATCGTTGGTGTAGATGATGCTGCACTTGTTGTGTTATCGGGTGTAACAGTAATCGTTCCGCTTGCCGATACGGTTCCGCAGC
>JBIINH010000090.1:0-8920 GCA_044337585.1 Bacteroidia bacterium | reverse complement strand
ACAAACCAAAGAGCGACCAAGCCAATGAAGGGTGTTGCCTTTAGCTTCTTGACTTTTTGTAGAATGGGTTTCTTGTGAAAAGACATGCGAGACAATCACAAAAAACAAAATAAGCAGCGTTAATTTCAGCCTCAAATTGGCAAATATTTTTATAAATGTAAGAAATAGCTTCTAATAAAAACAAGCACTTCCCAACAAATAAAAAAAAATATAATATCTTATAGGACTTAAAAACTCTTAAATACTTATACTAAATTGCACCAGAAATGAATAAAGACGTTTTAAAAATACTAGGTATTGAGCCACAAAACATAGGAACGTGGACGGGACAGAAAGCCATTGGCGACAAGCAAATTAAGCCTATAGAGTCTTGGTCTCCAGTTGACGGAAAGGTTATTGGAACCTGCTCCACAACCAGCCCTAATGAGTACAAACAAGTAATCGAATCCGCTGAGGCAGCTTTTTTGGTTTGGAGAAAAATACCGGCACCCCAACGCGGAGAAATAGTCAGACAATATGGAAACCTATTGCGTGAATATAAAGAGCCATTAGGAAAGTTAGTAAGTTATGAGATGGGAAAAAGCCTGCAAGAAGGGC
Source organism: Bacteroidia bacterium (assembly GCA_044337585.1). Taxonomy (GTDB): domain Bacteria; phylum Bacteroidota; class Bacteroidia; order UKL13-3; family UKL13-3; genus CAYSBE01. The sequence continues at coordinate 8,323 of JBIINH010000090.1, read as the reverse complement.
TAGGGGAAGTGCAAGAGATGATAGATATTTGTGATTTTGCTGTGGGTTTGTCAAGGCAGCTTCATGGGCTAACTATGCATAGTGAACGGCCAAATCATAGAATGTATGAGCAGTGGCACCCCCTAGGGGTTGTAGGCATTATATCAGCATTTAATTTTCCCGTTGCGGTTTGGAGCTGGAATGCAATGATTGCTGCTGTATGTGGAGATGTTTGTATATGGAAGCCGTCAGAAAAAACACCATTATCAGCAATTGCTTGCCAAAATTTGATGGCAAAAATACTAAAGGCAAATAACTTGCCAGAAGGTATTTTCTGTTTAATCAATGGAGATTATAAAGTAGGGGAAATGCTTACCCGCGATGATAGGGTTGAATTAGTATCGGCAACAGGATCTGTTCGCATGGGAAAAATTGTAGCACAAGATGTAGGAAGCAGATTAGGAAAAACCATTTTAGAGCTTGGTGGGAATAATGCAATTATTATTACACCACATGCTAACCTTGATTTAGCCATAAGGGCGGTAGTGTTTGGCGCTGCGGGAACTGCAGGACAACGTTGCACCACCACAAGGAGACTGATTATTCATGAGTCTATTTATGAGCAAGTAAAAGAACGCCTCTTAAAAAGTTATAACCAACTTACAATTGGCAATCCGTTAGAGGGAAATTTAGTAGGGCCATTAATAGACAGAAATGCCGTTATTTCGTATGTTAAGGCCTTAGAGCAGTTGAAAGTTGAAGGCGGAACAATATTGTTTGGAAACGAAGTGATATCAGGAGAAGGATTCGAATCCGGATGCTATGTAAAACCGAGTATTTGCGAAGCCCAACCGATGTTCAAAATTGTTCAAGAAGAAACATTTGCACCGATTTTGTATTTATTAAAATACGCTACAATAGATGAAGCCGTGGCAATTCAAAACAAGGTAAGACAAGGGCTTAGCTCCGCAATATTTACAGACAACATTCAAGAAGCAGAGCTGTTTTTGTCGGTTGCCGGATCAGACTGTGGAATCGCAAACGTAAACATTGGAACATCAGGAGCCGAAATTGGAGGCGCTTTTGGAGGCGAAAAAGAAACGGGCGGAGGAAGAGAAAGTGGCTCAGATTCTTGGAAAGCATACATGAGAAGGCAAACCAACACAATTAATTATGGAAAAGATTTACCGCTAGCACAAGGAATCACATTTGATATATAAAACGTGGCACGCATTTCGCAAAGCTATGTATATGAAACCAACATATTTGAAAACAGCCGTACTTGTTATTTTCTTGATAGCATCGGGAATTGCTTATAACCAAAACTCACCCCAAGATGAGGTATTATATGAATTGAAGCCTCTTCAAAATAATGCATTTACTTACGGAGAAAAACTAAAGTACAGGGTTCACTACGGCTTTTTAACAGGGGGATATGCAGACTTTGATGTATCGGATAAACCAGAAATGTATAACAACCGACCGGTATACAAAATAAAAGCCAGCGGTCGCTCAACAGGTGTTGTAGATGCAATGTTTAGTGTGAAAGACGAGTTTGTGTCATATATGGACACTGAAGCGTTGGTGCCGTGGAAGGCTACAAAAAATGTGAAAGAAGGAAACTATAAAGATCTTGATGTAATTCTATTTGACCACAGAAGAAGAATCGCCCAAAGCACCAATCGTGGACAGCTATCTATACCCGAAGGCACAAAGGACATTATTTCTACTTTATATTATGCAAGAAGTTTAGATATGACTAAAGCAAATCCAGGAGACGTTTTTCCAATTACCTTTTACCTTGACAATAAAAACTATGAGTTTAGGTTTAAATTTGTTGGAAGAGAAACAATTAAAATTGGCTCAGGAAAATATAAAGCACTCAAAGTAAAACCACAGGTAATTGAAGGGCGTGTTTTTAAAGACCAACAAGCAATTACTATGTGGGTAACAGACGATGAAAATAAAATTCCACTATTGGTAGAATCTGAAATTTGGGTCGGCTCATTAAAAGCAGAATTGATAGAAATGTCGGGTTTGCGTAACCCACTAAACTCAAAAATAAAATAATATGGAAAGCGGACCTATTGGTATTTTTGATTCAGGTTTTGGAGGATTAACCGTTATGAGGGAAATTGTTAACGAACTGCCAGAGTATGATTATGTATATTTAGGCGATAATGCTCGCGCACCATACGGAAACAGGTCTTTCGACACAGTATATGAATATACCTTGCAATGTGTTAAGACGCTTTTTGCTAAAGGGTGTCCCTTGGTTATTTTGGCTTGCAATACGGCATCTGCAAAAGCGCTAAGAACGATACAACAAGACCTTCCGCGCATTGCTCCTGATAGAAGGGTGCTTGGTGTAATTAGACCAACAACAGAAGTAATTGGAAATTATTCGAAAAGCAAGCATCTTGGAATTTTAGCCACCGAAGGCACGGTAAAATCTGGTTCGTATATAATTGAAATTGAAAAGTTTTTTCCAGAGTTGCTGGTAAGCCAACAGGCCTGTCCAATGTGGGTTTCGTTGGTTGAAAACAATGAATTGGCAAGTGATGGTGCAAATTATTTTATTAAAAAAAACTTAGACCAACTATTTGAACAAGACAACCACATAGATACTTTGTTGCTGGGCTGCACCCATTATCCACTATTATCAAAAAGTATCAAAAAGTTATTGCCAGCAAACATCAATATTGTTTCGCAAGGAAGAATAGTCGCAGAAAGCCTAAAGACATACCTACAAAAACACAACGAGATGCAAGAGAGGTGCACAAAAAAGGGTACGAAAACATTTTTCACTACAGACGATGCAGAAACCTTCTCAATAAGAGCCGAACAGTTTTTTGGGGAACAAGTTATCGCACAAACGGTGCATATTGTTTCATAGGCTTTTCCTTTTACCTTTGCCCACTAAGTATAAATAATAACTGAATGATTCGTTTAATTCTTTACCTCATCGGACTTTATTTTGTGTTGCGCTTAATCTTTAGGCTAATTGTAGGCACAACAATAAGAACAGTGAACCAGCAACAAGCCAAAAAGCAAGACGCATCAAATAGAAATAATACACAGAATACCAAGACTGATAATATTGGTGAATATGTAGATTATGAAGAAATAAAATAAACCGAAGAACCCATTGGAAAAAAAACTGCGTAGCGGCCTCATTAAAATATTAGGATTTGAAAGATACCTGAGCTTGGTTAGCCACACATATTTATGGCTGATAAGGCGAGGTTTTTTTAAAGCAAAATACCCAGAACTTTTCTATTTGCATAAAATTATAAAACTAGGGGATACCTGCATTGATATTGGAGCTAATGTTGGTTATTATTCGTCTGTCATGTCTCAAGCTGTAGGAAATGATGGGCGTATTATTTCTATAGAACCGGTTTCTGTTTTTGCAAAAGTATTTAGAAAGAATGTGAAACGATGTGGACTTGACAACATTACCCTTCATGAAGTGGCCTTAGGAGCAAAACAAGGCAGGCTGCAAATGGGCACACCACTCATTGATGGTGTGCTTAGGCATGGGTTAACACATGTCATCGAAGAGGGCGAAAACACAGCAGGAATGAAGGTATATGATGTGCCTGTTGTGGTTCCTGATGAAATGCTTTCCGATGTAGCCAAAATAGACTTTGTAAAATGTGACGTGGAAGGTTACGAGGTTAATCTCTTCCCCCTTTTTTTGAAAACCCTCAAAAGACACAAGCCTAAAATTCAAATAGAAATCACAGGGAAAGAAAACATAGAAAAAATGATAAGCACCCTCAGTCCTTTAGGGTATGTTCCTCATAAACTTATGCGAGAAGAACTTGTTTTACTTACCCCAGAGGAGGCATTAAAAAACACAACAGACTTTTATTTTATAATCAAGGAGTAGCAACGTGTTGTCTACCAATCATCTTCATCTATATCAAGAGGATCACTTAGCGCACGCTTCATTTTTTCAATCATCGCATTGATATCTTTATCAGCAAATCTAAGTAGCATATCACTGTTTTTAATATTATTTTGTGTAGTATAGTAAAACTCAAAATAATTTCTCATAGCATTACCGGCAGCGGGTTTTGTTGCTTCGTGCACAAAATTTGAATATTGGTATTTATAGCGACCCTCTTTAATCCAAAGAGTAAGTTTAAAATCGTATTTTCCATTGAGGCGTTTGCCATATTTATTGGTATATAAATATGCAGGCATAGAAAGCGAAACGATAATTTTTTGCGCCTTTTTATCTGTTTCATACTTCACGTTTTGGCCAAATGTATTTGTAATCCACTTTTTTGCACGGATATACAATGAGTCAGAACTAGACTCTTCTTGTTCAACAACTCCTAGATAGGAAATCAAGTTTGTAATAGAATCTACATACAATGAAATTCTTTCATACGGTTTAACGACATTTTCTGCAGGCTTGACCTCTTCAGAGGCAGAAGAAGAGTCTGTGGCGGTTGTATCGGCTTGTTCGGTAGCCCCCCAATCAAAACCGTTATTTTCGGTTTGTGCCATTAGAGGGGAAACAAAAGCCAATAATGCAATTAATAGAAACAAATTTTGAATCTTCATTCTTATATAGTTGATAGTGAATAGGGTCAAAAATAGAAAATCATTTTGTTATTCATACCACAAAAAGCAGGTATTTTTGAACTCTTTTAAAAAGAATAACTAAGAAACGTCCACAAAGTGCAACAACATGTTTTTGCCATATCAAATGCTTGCCACCAACTTGGTGTCAAACATGTATTTATTTGTCCGGGCTCACGTTCTGCGCCATTGGTTTATGCCTTTACTGAAAACAAACATTTTACTGCACACAGTGTGGTAGATGAAAGAAGCGCAGCATACTCGGCAATGGGCGCGGCCCAACAATTACAACAGCCTGTTGTGCTTATTTGTACATCAGGAACAGCAGCATTGAATTTTTATCCAGCCATTGCAGAAGCCTTTTTTCAACACATTCCATTATTAGTTCTTACAGCAGATAGGCCACCAGGGCTCTTATTTCAACAAGACGGGCAAATGATTAACCAATCACGGGTTTTTGAAAACCACGTATTGGCGTCATATTCGTTTCCATGTTACGCTCATGGCAAAGAAAACATGCTTGAAACATTCGATATTACGGCAAACGCACTACAATTGTTAAATGGTCTGCGAAAAGGGCCGGTGCACATAAACGTTCCTCTAAACGAGCCATTATATCCTACAAAACTTATTAGGCCAAGCAATAACTACCGTATTAAAAATGAAAAGCAACAGATCCAAATAGCTGATAAAGGTCTAATATCAGCATGGAAATTAAGCAAAAAGCGTTTAATTATTGTTGGTCAACAATTCATAAATACAAAATTAAGCACCCAACTTTTGCGTATGAATAATGATGGAAACACCATTGTTATTACAGATCTTTTGTCAAACCAAATTCCATTTGGAAGCATACATCATGCAGACACCATACTTCTAAGGGCAGATAAAAAAACAAAAGATATAATTGAGCCAGACTTTATCATATCATTCGGGGGCCCCGTTTTATCTAAGCAATTAAAACAATGGTTGAAAACAATTAAACCAACCTATCACTATCGCATCAATGCTTTTGGTGAATGCGTTGATACGTATGGAAATGTATCAAATCATCTAGTAGGAAATGCAGACCAATATTTAGCACTGTTACCTAATTCCCAAGATACAAATATTGGCCAGTTTAAAAAATTTTGGCTTGCATCAGATTCACTAATTTCTAATACCGTTTCGTCTTATTTAAAAAAAGACAACTGGAGCGAAATACATACCATGCATAAGATTTTATTAGCACTACCAGATGCGGCAAATATTCACTTAGCAAACAGTGGCGTGATCAGGTACGTAAGCATGTGTGGGCAATTAAATCCATCTTGGGTAATGAATGGTAATAGAGGCACCAGCGGGATAGATGGTTGTACATCAACCGCTGTTGGCGCAGCATTGGTAAATAACCGAGAAACATTTTTACTATCAGGAGATCTGTCTTTTTTATACGACATCAATGGTTTGTGGCGCAGCACAATTCCCAACAACATAAAGATTATTGTTTTCAACAACCAAAAAGGGCAAATTTTTGAGTGGATTGAAGGCCCACAAAAACAAAGGAAACAATTACCCTTTTTTACTACACCTCATCAGAGAAATATTGGAGATTTATGCAAGGCTTTTAAGATAAAACATGTTTATGCAGAAGATAACAAATCACTAAGAGCAGTGCTTCCCAAGTTTTTGAAAAGCCCTGAACCGGCCGTGCTTGAGCTCTCATTTTCTAATAATGAAAACATGAAATCAATTAAGGCGTTTAAAACAATACCTTTGAAAATTAATTAACCAACACAACATATAAAACACATGGAATCAAAATATCCCTGGAAACCGATAAAGGAGTTTAAGGAAATTAAGTATTCGTTTTTTGAAGGCATTGCCAAAATAAGTATCAACAGACCCGAGAAACACAACGCATTTACTCCGCTAACCGTTAAAGAAATGAGTGAAGCAATGGAGCATGCACGACAAGATGAAAGTGTATATTGTGTTATTTTAACCGGAGAAGGAGGGAATGCATTTTGCAGCGGTGGTGACCAAAGTGTTCGCGGACATGGCGGATATATTGGTGACGATGGTGTGCCGAGACTTAATGTACTAGACTTGCAAATGCAAATTCGAAGAATACCAAAACCTGTTGTGGCAATGATTGCGGGTTGGGCAATAGGAGGAGGCCATGTATTACATGTAATTTGCGACCTTTCTATTGCAGCAGAAAACGCTAAGTTTGGGCAAACAGGACCAAAAGTTGGAAGTTTTGATGGCGGTTTTGGTGCTGGATATTTAGCCAGAATTGTTGGACAGAAAAAAGCCAGAGAAATTTGGTTTTTGTGCGATCAATATAATGCACAAGAGGCACTAGAGATGGGTTTGGTAAACAAAGTGGTGCCATTAGAAATGCTCGAAGATACAACCATTGATTGGTGTCGAAAAATGTTGGATAAAAGCCCCGTTGCATTACGAATGCTAAAGAGTGCATTTAATGCGGAACTAGATGGACAAGCAGGCATACAAGAGCTAGCCGGAAACGCAACATTGTTATATTATTTAAGTGACGAAGCAAAAGAAGGAAAAAACGCATTTCTTGAAAAACGGCAACCCGATTTCAAAAAATTCCCCAAATTTCCGTAGCCGTTTTTTAAATAAAAGATATATAACTTCACACACTAAAGGGTTTTATAGCACAAAAGCCACAGAGGGAATCCGTGGCTTTTGTGCACTATTGTAATTTGAAAATTATTTCCCTTTAAAATCCGCAGGGCGCTTAGATAAAAACGCCTGGGTTCCTTCTTTGAAATCTTCTGAGCCAAAGAAATTTCCGAACTCATTAATTTCTACATTATTTCCATCCAATTTTTTTTCGTAGTATGCATTAACACAACGAATAACAGAAGAAATGGCTAATGGTGATTTAGTTTTAATTTTGTTTAATATCTCTTCACATTTTGCTATCAACTGATCAGCTGGTACAACATGATTAACAAGACCCATTCGATAGGCATCTTGTGCATTTATCATATCAGCAGTCATCAGCAATTCAAGGGCACGACCACGGCCAATCAATTGTGCCATACGTTGCGTTCCGGCATATCCTGGTGTGATTCCAAGGTTAACTTCTGGCTGTCCAAAACGAGCATTTTCTGCGGCAATTCGTATATGACAAGACATGGCTAATTCGTTTCCGCCACCTAAGGCAAATCCATTTATTGCTGCAATCACAGGCTTAGGGCATTTTTCCACAGCATTTAAAACCGCATGTCCTTCTGCGCTCATTTTTGTACCCTCTTCTACGCTAAAGTTTGAGAATTCTTCAATATCAGCACCAGCGGCAAAAGCTTTTGATCCTGCACCTGTTAAAATAACCCCCTTTACTGATGAATCTTCGTAAATGCCAAGCACAGCATCTTTAATATCTTTTAGCGTTTGAATATTCAGCGCGTTCAACTTGCTTTCGCGGTTGATGGTAATGTAAAATATTTCGTTTTCTTTTTTAGTAAGGATGTTTTCTGTCATGGTTGTTGCGTTTGTCATTTCTAAATTTTTTGTTTTTTGTTTGCAACAATATAACAAACAAACAATATTTTGGTGTAGTTATCATCAAATTTTTGCACAAACAGCGCGAATATTTGGCAATAAATAGAAAGAACATGTTATTCTGATGACCTAACAACTAAATGCAACCTTTTGGAAATAGGATATAAGAAGATTATTTAACGCTGTATATCAGTTCAAAGATCAGAGTATTTGATATGTCACCCCAAGG
>JBIINH010000089.1:0-8925 GCA_044337585.1 Bacteroidia bacterium | reverse complement strand
CATTCAGCATTCAAATCATTTTGGCATTGCAGCTTACCACGCCATGATGGCTTTGCCCGAAGATATGATTGGCATAGCGCTTACCAACGCGAGTCCGCTGGTAGCACCTACCCATTCCAAGCAACGTATGCTTGGCACCAACCCGATTTGCTATGCCATACCTGCAGGTAAACATGCACCCGTGGTGATTGATCTCGCTACATCCACTGCCGCCAATGGCAAACTGGAAATTGCACAACGTAAAAATAAAAAAGTACCACTCGGCTGGTTGCAAGATAAGCAAGGCCAAGATACCGATGACCCCAATGCGCTGAAAGAGGGTGGAATTTTACTTCCCTTAGGCAGCGGTGATACTCAAGCCGGACATAAAGGTTTTGCTTTAAGTGCCCTCGTTGATATTATGAGTGGCGTGCTTTCGGGTGCCAATTATGGTCCGTGGGTGCCACCATTTGTAGCTTTCTTAAACCCGCGCGAAGACCAGCCCGGAAAAGGTATTGGTCATTTTGTGGGTGCCATGCGCATTGATGCCTTTCGCGATGCCCATGCATTTAAAAAAGATATGGACCAATGGATTGATGCATTTAAAAATGCACAACGCATTGACGAAAACGTACCTGTTATCATTCCTGGTGAACCCGAATTTGAAACTAGAGACCAACGTTTGCAATCGGGCATTACGTTAAATGAATTGGTGGTTGAGGATTTAAAAAAACTGGGAAGTGAGTTGGGAATAGATTTCTAAATTTTATCTTTTAAAAACGCTGTACATTTAAATGATACATTCAAATAACCTCTACCTCATCCTCGCTTCTAAATCGCCACGCAGACAAGACCTCATCAAAGGACTCGAATTGTCGTTTACCATTCAGGCTTATGAGGTAGATGAATCATTTCCCACTCATTTGCAGGCACATGATATTGCCTTGTACCTGGCACAAAAAAAAGCAGATGCCTATCCGCATACCTTGAAGGAAAATGAAGTACTCCTTACAGCTGACACTATCGTGTGGATTGACAATACTGTGTTGAATAAACCCAAAAATGAAGCAGACAGTTTTCGCATGCTTAAAACCATTTGCGGTGCCACGCATCAGGTATATACCGGTGTGTGCCTAAAATCAGCAAACAATACTGTTACGTTTTACGACAAAACAGATGTAACCTGTCGCGCATTATCTGATGATGCCATTTGGCACTATATCAACAACTACAAACCGTTTGACAAAGCGGGCAGCTATGGCATACAAGATTGGTTCGGCTATACAGCAGTTGAGAAAATTAACGGTTGCTTTTACAATGTAATGGGATTGCCCGTGGGCAAGGTGTATCAGCAATTACAATCATTCTGGTGAGACTTACTGACCATCAGGAGGTGAAAATGTTACGAAAACAACAATCCTTCTTTTAACGAATATTGCGAAACGATGAGTCTTTGCAAGTTACAATTTTTCATCACCCACTTGGTCATCAGCATAGCTACCACTATCATTTCTATTCTGAAAGTAGCCAATCCCTGCAATTGCTGTCGCTGCAAAAAGGTGGAGTGGATAAGCAGCTCGGCACACCGCATAAATTGATCAGGCTGCACTTCTTGTGCATGCGAAGTTAGCTGTATAATTTCTTCTTCAAAGTCCTTCACCAATACTTCGGCAATGGTTTCAAACGAACCAGCAGAACCAACCAATACGGTTGGTTGATAGAGGCGAAAGGCATCAATAAGGGGCTCAAAAAATTCAGCGAAATGTTTTTCCAGTATTTGTATTTCGCTTATTGTAATCGGGTCGCTAATGTGAAAGTGTTGTATAAGTCTGGATGCACCTGCTCTGAAACTTTGCATCCATTGAGGTTGTTCGTTTTGAACAATTACAAACTCTACACTGCCGCCACCGATATCCATTACCAGGTAAGATTTAAGATTTCCCGGTAACGCAGCCAATACACCTTTGTAAATAAGCCGGGCTTCATCATCACCCGAGATGGCCTTAATTGAGAATCCGAATCGTTTTTTAACTTCCTGCATAAAATCAGGACCGTTCACAGCATCACGAATAGCAGCCGTACCCACTACGGTAATTTCATCTGGTTTGTGGTTGTCAATTATCTTTGTGAACTGATCTAATGCATAAAATGCACGTTGTATGGCATCATCAGTCAGCCTGTTCTTGTGCACACCTCCCCTCCCAATTTTAACAGGCAATTGTATTTTTTCATATACGGTAATATTGCTTCCACTTACATCTGCAATAAGCAAATGAAAAGTATTGGTTCCTAAGTCAATTACGGCCTTCATCAGTCAATTAAATTGTTGATTTACAAAACAACCACAAAAATTCCGTGTTTTCATCATATGCTCACACTTGAACAAACTGACCGTATCATTGAAATGGCTTGGGAAGACCGTACTCCATTTGAAGCCATTCGGTTTCAGTTTGGCCTGAGCGAAAAAGATGTGATTGAATTGATGCGAAGGGAACTCAAAGCCTCAAGCTGGCGGCTTTGGCGCAAACGGGTAAATCAGGGCATATCAATGAAACATCAAATGAAACGGCTTGATGAGGTAAGTCGTTTTAAATGCAGCCGCCAAAAGCAAATCAGCCTGAATAAAATCAGTAAACGATGAAGGGTGTGAAAAAGCAGCATTTGCCACAAAAAAATTGTATCAGTTGTGGCAGACCATTTATCTGGCGAAAAAAATGGGAACAAGTGTGGGAACAAGTAAAATATTGCAGTGATAAATGCAGAATTAATAAATAAAGACAATGTGGGCAGGTATTGATTATGGGAGTAAAACAGCAGGAACAACCGCTATATGCATTGGAAAAGATGTACAAAAATTGCAGTTCTACCATACTAGAAAAAAACAAGATGCTGATGAATTTATCTTCTCCATGTTAGGGACGATAAAGCCTGATTTTGTATGTTTAGATGCACCATTAAGTTTGCCGGGTATATTCACAAACAAACCGTTTTCAGATTATTTTTACCGTCAAGCAGATAAAGAGTTAAAAGCTATGTCGCCAATGTTTATTGGTGGTTTAACTGCCCGTGCCATAAAATTAAAACAAGAACTTTGGTCAAAACTCCATCTTGAAGTCTTTGAATCATATCCTGGAGGTCTTGTAAGGAAATTAGAATTAAACGAACATTATAAAAAACGTACAAAAGATTCTATACCTGACTTTTTATTGGTGCTAAAAGAAACATTTGGGATTCAAGTGCACAAAGACCAAACACCGGATTGGCATCACATTGATGCCTTACTTTGCTGGATTACGGCAAACCGAATGGCAAAAAAAACAGCGCTACAATTTGGAAATAGTGTTGAGGGTTTGATTTACCTCTGAGATACATTTGCTATCTTAGCCGCTGTATGAGTAAAATTTTATTCGTAGCTCTTGGGGGAGCAATTGGAACCGCACTCAGATTCCTGATTGGTGAGTTCGTGAAAAACGAATACCCCTCTGTGTTTCCGTGGAATACATTATTAGTGAATTTATCGGGATGTTTGCTTATTGGATTTGTATGGGGTTATATCTCAATTAATACCCAATTTGAATGGTTATCAGTTTTCCTTATTTTCGGTATACTCGGTGGGTACACTACCTTTTCAAGTTTTGCATTAGAAGGAATTCAAATGCTTATACAAAAATCCTACTTGCCATTTTTTCTATACCTAATCACTACCAATATCATTGGTATTTTACTTACTTTTATTGGATACAGATTAAGTTCAATGTTGGCTACATGAGAGGACGTGTAATAAAATCAACCGGCAGCTGGTACCAAGTGCTTAATGAACAACATGAAGTTGTAAATTGTAGAATAAAAGGCAAACTGCGGTTGGATGGCATTAAACACACCAATCCTATTGCTGTCGGTGATTGGGTAGCTTATCAATCTGATGAAAAAACGGACTCACACAACATTTTTTCTATTGAGCCTCGCAAAAACTACATCATTCGTACCTCTAGTAATTTATCAAAACAAACCCACATCATCGCAAGCAATATTGATTATGTGATGATTGTTTGCACCCTAGCTTTGCCTACTACATCAACAGGATTTATTGATCGCATACTGGTTACAGCAGAGGCATACCATATCCCTTCTATTTTGGTATTTAATAAAACAGATATTTACAACGAACAAACCCATTCGTTATTAACTGAGCTAATTGAATTGTATGAAAACGAAGTGGGCTACAAATGCCTAAGAACTTCTGCTTTAAGCGGAGATGGAATCTTTGAAATGAAGGCCTTATTGAAAGATAATTCCACTTTGATTGTGGGGCATTCCGGAGTCGGAAAATCAAGCTTGTTAAACGCCATTGAGCCTAAATTGGACCTTAAAACCGGGGTGCTCTCAAATTACCACCTCAAAGGAAAGCACACCACTACGTTTGCAGAAATGCATGAGTTATCTTTTGGCGGTTTTATTGTAGATACTCCGGGGATTCGAGAATTTGGCATTGTAGATATTCCTGATGCTGATTTATCTCACTACTTTAAGGAAATGAAACCTTATATCGGGAAATGTAAATTCAATAATTGCATCCATACCAATGAACCGGGATGCGCCATAAAAGAAGCTTTAAATGAGGGAAAGATAAACGAATCAAGATACCACAGCTATTTAAGTATGCTGTTAAAAGAGGATTTTTACGCATGAGAATGGTTATCCAACGGGTATTGAATGCTGAAGTTGTGGTAGATAACAATTCAGTAAGTGCAATTCAAAATGGTTTGCTCGTGCTGTTGGGCATCACCCATGATGACAATCATAACGATATTGATTACCTCTTAAAGAAACTCATCAACTTACGTATTTTCAATGACGAGGCGGGCAAAATGAATTTATCTGTAAGCGATATTGAAGGGGCTATTTTGGTAGTTAGTCAGTTTACGCTTTATGCCGATACCGCTAAAGGAAATCGCCCATCATACATTGATGCAGCCCGACCTGAAAAGGCACAAGAGCTGTATATTCAATTTTGTGATACACTGAAGAATCATTTTACAGGGGAAATTCAGCAAGGAATATTTGGAGCAGATATGAAAATCACCCTGCTCAATGATGGACCTGTTACCATAATACTTGATAGTAGGGTTAAATAAAAAAGTCCTGAAGCATTGGCTCCAGGACTTTCAAATTCATTACGTTTTTATATTAGTATTCCCACAAATCATGTTCAAACTCGAACAATGATTGTTTGATTCTTTCAGATTCAAGAATGGCAGAGATATTGGTTGTTTTAAACTCGTCAATTTCGCTAATCTTCAAATCATACTGATTAGATTCTTTAATTATATAACTACTAAACAAGCGTTGCTCAAACCAATCATCAAAAGTCAATCTTTTTGAATCATTGCCTGATGGATTGAATACTTCCATGTTAACCAATACTTCACGAATATCAAATTCATCAGGATCATTTGGGTCTCTGAAATACTTCAATACACACAAATCTTGTTCTCCGATATCTGTTCCCCCAGCACGATACATAAATCTTGGAGCAATAGCGATGATACGAACATACATGCGCGACTCTTTCTTGTCAAAAATCCAATCTTCTACAATCCTGTATTTTCTGATTTTTGCTTCAGGATCAAATGGTGTTGATACCGTATCTGTTCTGGTGATGGTAGGATCATCGGGATCAATTGGGGTTTCAACATAATCTGTATCTGAACCTCTTCTTAGAAATTGGTCTATCTCATATGCAGAAGTAAGTGAATCATTTATGTAAGGTATCAATTTACCATCACGTACAGCATTATAGATAATTAAACTCAAGGGATTTTTAGGCCACATCATGGGTTTATTTTGTTTCTCACGAACATCAATGATGCGTTCTACACGTTTCGCAAAATAAACATCTGCCTCACGCAAATATTGCCATGGCACAACTTTACGTTCCTGCACAGCCTGACGGGTGTAGATAAAATCATCGTACACACCTTGTGCTTGTGATGTAAGCACAGATGCAAATAATGAGATGATGAAAATGATACGTTTCATATTTTTATTTTACTTCTAATGATAATGCTGCCGGTAATATTACAGATCCAGCAGGACCTGTAGCTTGAACCTGAACCAATGTGATACGATCTCCTGTTTTTGCATTATTCAATGCATTTTTTGCATCTTGAGGCACTGCAGGTCCGCTTCCAAAAAACGCTTTTGCATCACCTTTTTTAGGTTGGTAAATCAAGGTGTATTTAGTAGGTTTATAGCTGATTCCGTCAAATGCAAAATCTTTCAAATTGGCATAAACAAACGCTGCTGTTTTGAGCACGCCTGCAGATACCGGACCACTCTGTTCGATAGATCCTAGCATTGGAATTGGCTTAGGCACTTGGCGAATGCGGTATTTTTGTTCACCCATTTTAGAAGTTTTGCCATTTTTGGTTACAGAAACTGAAACAATAACTTCACGTACACCTTGCACATATTTTGGATTAAGCAAATAGGTTCCTGCTTGAGCATCAGGTTTAAATGTTGCCGCACCAGCAGGACTAATGCTTACTTGCACTTCCTTTGGAGAATACCCCGGTACTGAAACGGAAATTGGGTTTTCCAATCCAATATAAACCACATTCATTTTGGTAGCTGATATTACAGCCAATGGTTTCAAAGCCGTAAAACTTTGTTCGAATGGAAACACATCTTCTTGTCCGTTTGGCTTTTTTGCACGAATGGTTCCTTTGTATTTGATTTCTCCTTCTGATGTAGGAACAACTTTGTAGCGACCTACTCCACCTTCAAATGGAATTTGTTTTCCGTTTACTTCAATAACAGCATCTTGTTTTGATGAAGAAGCTGCAACAAAAATATCAGCTGAATATTCGCTTCCGAGCGTAATATACGTTCCATTGTTTGGAATAACTTTGGGCTCAAGCTTGTCAAATGTGAAGTCTGATTCTGAAATAGATAATTTCAAAATATCTAGAACCTGCGCTTCGGTATTACGCACATCTCCTTGTATTTTTGATAAAAGTGTGATAACGGCTGCAGCCGGAGTATGTTCAAACATCACTGATTCCCATGTTTTGCTTTCACCACCTTCAACAAAATCATTTGTCACCAAATCTGTTTGTATTGATGTTTGCTTATCTTTTGGAACAAGCGCAAGTAATTTATCGCGTGTTTCATTTATTTTACCTCTTAGCTCAAGAGCCTTTTTGTTGTTGATCATCAAATTTGCGTGATTTTCAACATCATCTGCTTTCGTTAATTCTTCATCATCTATTTTCCCATCACCATTTGAGTCTTCTTTTCTTCCATCTGCACCGGCAACGATTTGTTCTTTTATTTCTGCTATGTATTTTACTAACTCAGCTGATAATTCTCTTGCTATCTTTGCGTTATTAAATACGACATTACCATTTGAGTCATTAGGAAATTCTCCATGGTATTTTTCAATACCTTTCATCACACTTGCATTCTTTGATTCGATATTACCTGATGATTTATCAAGACTGACTTCTACCAGGTGAAACGCTTTAAGAATCTCAGCGGATACGTTTAGGGCTAATAAGGCTGTTAACACGAGATACATCATGTTAATCATCTTCTGCCTTGGTGATACATTACCTCCTGCCATTTTCTATCTATTGTTTTTTTTTAAAATGCGTTTGAATAAATATTAACCTCTGCTGCCGCTGTTCACATTCATTGCTGCAAGCATATTACCATATACATTATTTAATGCAGTAAGGTTATTGCTTAGTTTACCAATTTCTGTTTTAAAGCTTTCAGCTTGGCCTTGTGTTTCAGCTAAACTGTTAACTACTTTTGACAAGTTTCCTACAAACTCATTAATTGACTTAAGGTGGTTATTAGATTCTGCAATTTCTAATTCATAAACTGAATTCAATGACGCAAGGTTCTTAGTCATTTTGTCAATTTGTTGTCCATATTCTTTAGATCCTTCGCTAGCTGTAACCATACCAGACATCGCATCCATAGCTCTTGAGTATGATGTGCTTAAACCTTGTAATGAGTTAGAAGCTGTTTCTACGTTTTTAGTATATTGATCTGTAGCAACTGCAGCAGATGAAAGGTCTTTCAAATCTCCCACATTATCACTCAGAGCTTTTAGACCGTTTCCTAAACTGTTAATCAAATCTGGGCCTACTTTAGCTTCTTCAAGCATTTTATCTAATTGTTGAGAAACGGTACCTTTGTTTACATTCTTGTTTTTGTCTTCTGTTTCAATACCTGCTAATTCAGGATACACCAATGTCCAATCGGTTTCTTTGTGTAATGGTTCAAATGCTGAGATAAAGAAGATAATCGCTTCAGTACCCAATCCTAAAATCAACATCGGATTTGCACCAGGCCAGTGCATAATTTTAAATAAAGCACCAACAATTACGATGGCAGCACCGAATCCATAAACTTTGGCCATGATTTTTTTAAAGGCCATACTTTCGAAGAAACTGTTTGAACTTGACATAAATAATTAAGAATTAAGGTTTGGGTTTGGTTGTTTATTGTGTTTATAATTTATTTGCTATCATTAGGTGAACGACCAATGAAACTCATTACACAACGAAATCCTGTGTAAGAATTTGCACTGTCTTGGAATTCGTAATTACGTGCTCCGCATTGTACAAAGTATCCAATATCTTTCCATGAACCACCACGTGTAGATTTTCTTTTTAATGTTTCAGGATCATCGTCACTTGCATCATATTGATATTCCGGATTCATGTCATCTGAAAATAAATTCGCTGACTCACCATATGCTGTTGAAGTCCATTCAGCTACGTTTCCTGACATGTCATATACGCCAAAATCATTTGGAAAATAAGATGCAACGCGAATTGGGTAAAACCCACCATCTTGACTGTAATCTCCGCGTTGTGGTTTGTAGTTGGCAAGTGAGCAGCCTTTTGCATTCTTGATATATGGGCCTCCCCA
>JBIINH010000009.1:0-28344 GCA_044337585.1 Bacteroidia bacterium | reverse complement strand
AAATACGAATCCTGAGATGCTCAACACACCTGAAGAAAAGATGGAGTTGAATGCCGAAAAGAACAATTTGATTCCAACGGAAGAATTGACCCAACCTGTGGTTGAAGTTGAACCATCGCCAAAAGATCAATTTGTGCTTAATTCAATTTCAACAGACATTGCTGAGGAGCACGAAGAAGAGTTAGTTGATTTCAATGTAATGAGTAAGGAGGATTTGTTTTCTTACGCATTACAAATGATGATGGAGAAATCTGCCGATGCAGTATATAAAATACTTAGGAATATTAAACCAGCATTTGATGCATTGCTTGAACAAGAAATGCAAGATGCCCTGAATAAATATATTGAAGAAGGTGGCAACAAAGAAGAATTTGAGTACAAAGCCAATGACGAGCTGAAAGGAGAATTTGCACGTTTGATGAAATCGGTCAAACAAAAACGTGATGATGAAAAGGCTAGGCAAGATGCAGATCGTGAGGCAAACATGCAGAAAAAACATGATATTTTAGAGCAAATAAAAAAGCTCATTGACGAAGACGAGCAAGCAGATAGTTTCAATAAATTCAAAGACCTTCAGTCGCAGTTTAAAGCTATTCGAAATATTCCTAAAGAAAAAAATGAGGAGATTTGGAGTACCTTTAAAATATACGAACACCGCTTTTTCGATAGGTTGTCTATTAATAATGAATTAAAAGACCTAGATCGAAGAAAAAACCTAGGAAGCAAAATTGAATTGATAGAAAAGGTATCAAAGTTGATGGAAGACCTTAGCTCAAAAAAGGTACTGATTTCACTGAAAAAATATCAAGAAGAATGGCGTTCAATTGGTCCAGTACCTCAAGAAGCCAATGAAGATATTTGGAACCGATTTAAAGCAGAGTGTGATAAAGTTTTTGAAGCCATTAGGGCAATTCAAATTGAAAACGAAAAAGTAAGGGAAGAAAACTTATTAAAGAAAAAAGAACTGCTTGCAAAAGCTCTTGAGCTTTCCAATTTCAACAGCACCAAAACCAAAGAATGGGTAAGCCAAACAACCATTGCCAATGAGTTGATGGATAAATGGAAAGAGGTAGGAATGGTACCGTTGAAATTTAAAGAAAGTTTATGGGAAGAATTTCGTGCAGCACGTAATGAGTTTTTCAACAAGAAAAATATATTTTTTAAACAACTCAATGCCGAACGAAATAAGTTTTTGCAAGTAAAAAATGACTTGTGTGAAAAAGCTGAGTCGATTGCCAACAATCCAATTGATTGGATGAGACAAACAGAAGAAATTAAGCAGATTCAGGAGCAATGGAAAAAATCAGGGCCGGTGCACGAAAAAATTTCAGAAGTTATTTGGAAACGTTTTCGCTCGGCATGCGATAGCTTTTTCGAGAAAAAAGCGTTGCACTATGCTTCACAAGTTGAAGAGCAAAAGCAAAATTTGGAAGTTAAAAAATCACTTATTGCTAAACTTGAAGCATTACTTGCTGCTGAGCAGCAAAACGATTTAATAAACGAACTTAAATCGATACAAGAAGAGTGGAACTCTGCCGGATTTGTTCCGATGAGTGAAAAAGAAAAAATTAACAAACGATATAGCGAACTTAACGACCAAGTATTTTCGAAATTTAAAGAAGCCAGCTCTGCCATACGTGATATGAAAGAGAAAACACAATGGGAAGCGCTATTGAATTCGCCTAACGGCTTGCAAAAAATAAAAAGAGAAGAGCGCACATTGATAGAGAGAATCAAAGGACTGAAAAGCGATATGGACACGTGGGACAATAACCTTGGTTTTTTTGGAAAAAGCAACAAAGGCGAAAATCCAATGATAAAACAGGTAGAAGAAAAAATTGCGATCGCAGGAAAAAATATTAAACAGCTAGAAGAGAAACTTAAAACATTACGCCAATTTGCTAAGCAACATGGCGGTGAAACAAATGCTTGATAATTGAATTATATCTTTACTTTACTTAAACATTACTTCGTGGCTACCCGAATTGATGTCCTACATTCTCCTTTTGTTTTCAAATTGTACAATGCATGCATTAAGTCAAATCACACACAATCAACATTAGTTGCATCCCTAGCGAATCATTTAAACTTAAAATCCACTTTCACGGTAAGCACTGAGGAAGATATTAAAACACTGCTTCAACTTAATAGCATGTATGATTTGATTATTATTAAAACGGATACCTTTTTATCTAGTGATTCCTTATATCAAATCTCAATTAGACTTTCAAAGAATGGGTGTTTGCTCATCGAAAAGCCATACATAAGTCCTTCCCACAAATACAATACAAGGAACTTATCAGCACTCCCTAATTTTCATGTAACAATAGATTTATTCAGGTGTGCCTTGCTGTTTCAACGTTCTGAACAAGTAAGGGAATACTTTAGACTAAGGTGGTGATAGCCATTGTTAATTGGTAAATGCATATTGCAAAATATTTGTTCCCATTTGCAATGCTTTTTGCCGGATAGGCTCGGGGTCATTATGTACATCGGGATCTTCCCAACCATTACCCAAATCACATTCGTAGCTGTAGAAGCAAACCAAGCGACCTTTGTAGATAAGTCCAAAACCTTTGGCCGAATTGCCATCGTGTTCGTGAACTTTGGGCAAGCCTTTGTCGAAAGAATATTTTTGGTGATAAATTGAATGTGAAAAAGGAAGCTCAACAAATTCCAATTCAGGAAATACTTTCTTCATTTCACGCCTAAAAAATTTATCCATCCCATAGTTATCATCTGCATGTAAGAAGCCTCCTGCTGTTAAATAATTTCTTAAATTCTCTGCTTCTTGGTTACTAAATACAATGTTGCCATGTCCGGTTAAATGAATGAATGGATAGTTATAAATATCCTCACTTCCGGGTTCCACAATATCTTCTTCGGTTGCTATATTGGTTCCTATATTTTGATTGGCAAAACGTATAAGATTGGGTAATGAGGTTTTGTTGGCATACCAATCTCCACCTCCACTGTATTTAAGTTTGGCAATCTTAATGGTAGGTGAATAAAATGCTGTTACAAGAAAAAAAAACACACCTAATAAAATACCTTTTAACATCCGTTTAACCATGTTGCTTTGTGATTTAATTTTCATAAACTATTGGCGAAAATAAGGTGCTGCTTTCATTTATTTAGCAGGGCTTTTACCGACATAACACCAAATAATGCAGCTGTTTCCGTTCTGAGGATTGTAGGCCCCAATGAAACCGGCATCAATCCATTTTCTTTTGCCTGTTCCACTTCTTTATCCGTGAAATCACCTTCAGGGCCTATTAAAATATGAAACTCGCTAATGCCTTTTTTCGCAGCACCATCAATCAAAGAGGCTAAATGATTTGTATTAGGAGCATTGCACCACGCAATAAAACCGGAGCCCGAACCAAATTGAGTTCGCAACATTTCATTCCAACTGATAACGGGATTTAATACAGGTAAGTGCCATTGTTTGCTTTGTTTCATGGCACTTAGTATGATTTTATGCATTCTGTCAAGGTTCAAGTGTCTGCGCTCTGAATTTTCTGTAATGATAAAGGTAACAGCGTTGATGCCACACTCTACTGCTTTTTCAAGAAACCACTCCATACGGTCTGTATTTTTGGTGGGAGCAACATACATGTGGAGTCTATAGTTGAAAGGAAGTGGATGTGCTATTAGCTCTGTAATTTGTATTTCACATTTTTTAGGATTGGCATCCGTTATCACTCCTTTAGCCTGTGTTCCTTTCCCATCAGCTAAGTATACCAAATCATGTTCACGCATTCGCAATACCTTTACACAATGCTTTGATTCTTCCTCTTCAAGAACAACAGAACTGCTATTTAAATTAGTGTGATAAAAAATATACATAAATAAAGTTGGGCAGCAAGATAAGAAAACGTAGTTTAAATATAATTCAATTTGGATAGTACAATCCACTTTATATATTGCAACGTTAATCATTCTTAAACATGACAAATAATACACAAGGACATCCAAAAGGATTATACCTTTTGTTTACTACAGAAATGTGGGAACGTTTCAGTTACTATGGTATGCGTGGATTGCTCACGTTGTACCTAATAAAAGCAACAGTGGAAGGTGGTCTCGGATTCAACGATGCCAATGCCGGATTGCTGTATGGAATTTACACAGGCTTGGTATACCTTACTCCTATATTTGGTGGCTGGCTTGCTGATAATTATCTCGGACAAAGAAAGTCAATTACAATTGGAGGTATTTTGATGGCTATCGGTCAGTTCTGTTTATTTTTCTCTTCGCACACAGCTTTGGCTCCATTCTATCTTGGATTATTTTTATTAATCATAGGTAACGGATTCTTTAAACCGAATATATCAACCATTGTAGGTCAATTGTATCCTGCGGGAGACAACAGAAAAGATGCAGCTTTCACCATATTTTATATGGGAATAAATTTAGGAGCATTCTTGGCACCATTGGTATGTGGCTACCTTGCTGAAGATTATTTTGCGGTAAGAAATGCCGATGGCACAGTTGCTGCGTATGGATTTAATTATGGATTTCTTGCTGCAGGAATAGGCATGTTACTTGGCCAAATTTCATTTAACGGCTTGGCTCAAAAATACCTAGGTGATTTGGGTAAAGAGCCAGGAGCAAAAGTGCAGAAAGCAAAAGCAGCTGCCGAAGGCACTGTTGATCCACCACTAACTAAAGAAGAGAAAGACCGCTTGAGGGTAATTGTGATTATGATGTTGTTTAACATTTTCTTTTGGGCAGGATTCGAACAAGCAGGCAGTTCTATTTCAATATACACTGATCGCTACATAGATCGCGGCATTGGTGATTGGACCGTTCCTACTTCTTGGTTTCAATCTGTCAATCCTTTATTCATCGTATTGCTTGGCCCGGTATTTACCGTTTTATGGACTTGGCTTGCTAAACGAGGGAAAGAACCAGCAACCATTATTAAAATGGGATTGGGTATGATACTTCTTGGTGTAGGATTTTTCTTGCTCATTGGCGCTGCCCTTCAACGAGGTGGTGATGTAGCAGACGAATCTGTTAAAGCAAGCTTGATGTGGCTAGTAGGTGCTTATCTTATTCATACTATGGGTGAACTCTGTTTATCGCCTGTTGGTCTTTCAATGGTAACCAAACTAGCTCCATTACGCTTAGGCTCATTGATGATGGGCGTTTGGTTCCTGAGTAGTTTTATTGCCAACTTCCTATCAGGATATTTAGTGCAGTTTTTTGCATCAATGGGAGCTATGACTATTTTTAGCATAATATCAGCTGTGGTAATTGTTTTAGGCATGATTGTGCTAATTATTTCACATCAATTGAAAAAAATGATGCACGGCATTTCTTAACCTACATATAATTTTATTTTTCCTAAACCCTGTAATGATTTTCATTGCAGGGTTTTCTTTTTTTATGCATATTCGAAGCATGAGTAAAACACCAACACACCCAAAGGCACTGCCATTTTTATTTTTCAGCGAAATGTGGGAAAGGTTCGGCTACTACCTTATGATTGGTATATTTACTTTGTATTTAAAAGATGTTCAAAGTGGATTTGCAATGACAGAAGCAGAAGCATCTGACTTATACGGAACATTTATTGCATTGGTATTTCTAACTCCGTTTCTTGGAGGGCTAATTGCTGACAGATACTTAGGTTATACCAAGTCAATTGTGATAGGTGGGTTGTTAATGGGTGTTGGATATTGCATGATGGGAATTCATAGCCTCACAGGCCTCTACATTGCCATGACACTTGTTATACTCGGCAATGGATTTTTCAAACCAAATATATCAACCCTTTTAGGAAATATTTATTCCACCGAACAATACAAAGAGAAAAAAGATGAAGGATATAACATATTCTATATGGGAATAAATATTGGTGCGTTTGTATGTAATTTTTTTGGTGCTGCATTGCAAATATTATTGGGTTGGGAATGGGCATTTTTAGCAGCTGGAGTGGGCATGTTTATTGGTGTGGTGGTATTTATATTGGGCACTAAACATTATAAAGGATTTGACGAAAAAAAAGGCGTACACTCAGACGATATGCCTATGAGTAAAATAGCAGGATTTATTCTACTGCCCTCAGTTGTTTTTGGAGTAATTGGTTGGTTTATCAAAGGTGTTGCTTCTATTGAAAATCCCAACGCCTTTATTTTTGGTTCTGATAGTACTGATGCCTTTATTTTTGCATGTATTCCTGTAGTATTCTTCTACGGAAGTCTATATCTCAAAGCCAAGCCTGATGAAAAAAGACCTATTGGCGCAATGCTGGCGATTTTTGCAGTAGTCATTCTATTTTGGGCGGTATTTAAACAAAATGGATCAGCCTTAAACACTTGGGCCGATAGGTATACCGATAGGAAAGTAGAAGGCAATACAGCTGTGGTGTTTTATACGTTGAAACAATCAAAAGAATTGGTATATAAAAAAGATACGGTTGCTGTATATGATGCATCTTTTAGACTTGTAAAAGAAAATGGAGAAGTAAAAAAGGAATACAATTACCCACTTTATTTTCGAAACGAGAATCCATCATTAATTCCACAAGAAGGCGAAAGTGTAAGTGTATGGGCTACTAACCTAAGTCAGTCTATCAATCCTGGTTGGGTAATTATCCTTACACCTTTGGTAGTTGCATTTTTTACTTGGCTAAGGGGAAGAAAAAAAGAACCTTCCACACCGGCAAAAATTGCATATGGTTTATTCATCTCCGCGCTTTCGGCTTTGGTTATGGTAGCTGCTGCAAAAGCGGGAGCCAATGGCAGTGAAAAGGTAAGTGTATGGTGGTTGGTTGCTTGTTATGGGGTAGTCACTATTGGTGAACTTTTTTTAAGTCCGATGGGATTAAGTTTGGTATCAAAGCTAAGCCCTCCACGAATCACAGCGCTGATGATGGGAGGCTGGTTTTTAAGTACCTCCATCGGAAACAAACTAAGTGGTGTATTGGCCAGTATGTGGGATAAATACCAAGACAAGAGTAATTTTTTTATGCTTAATTTTGCCCTTCTCTTAGGCGCAACCTTAATGTTGGCTTTAATGCTAAAGTGGCTAAATGCCATCATGAAAGAAAAAAATATACGCTAAAGTCAGGTATAGTTAGAACCAATACTGTGTGGATTTAGGAATAATTAGTATACTTGCGGCTAGTTCTAATTTCAAAAAATGAAAAATGCATTACTATGGCTTGTATTGATTGGATTATTGTTTGCAACTTCATGTAGTTACAAGAATAAAAACATCCTTTTTCGTACCGATAAAAAGTACAAACCAAAAGACCCTCCTGTTATTGTGCTTAAATATGATTCACTGCGTGCAGTAAATAAATACCGCCATGTGATAAAAATTGGAGACCGTGTATTGGTGCGTTTCTTAAACACGCAAGACCTAGGCATGATTACCGGACAAAATATGGCAACTATGCAGGGTGGAGCAATGGGAGGTGCCGATAACAAAGGTTATTTGGTAAACTATGACAGTACGGTAGCCATGCCTTTAATTGGCAGGGTAAATTTAGTAGGCATGGACCGTTTGCAGGCAGCACGTTATTTAGAAGATAAATTTGAAGCATTTAGCGGTACCAAACCCATTATTGATGTAAATATAGCCAGCTTGGTTTGCTCCGTATTGGGTGATGTAGGTACGCAAGGGCAAATAACCATTGATAGAGACAATACAACCCTCACCGAAGTGTTGGCACTTGCCGGTGGATTTATTGACGGAGCACAAAAAGACAGGGTCAAAATCATTAGGGGAAAAGAAGTCATAATTGCCAATATGAAAGACATTAATGCATTGAAGAGCCCGGATATAATTATACAACACAACGATATTGTGTATGTAGAACCTTATGGGGCCAAAGCAAGAACTGAGCCTCTTCTATCCACAGGTGTAACCACCATATTCTTTATCGGCTTACAAGTCATATTGTTAACCGTTCAATTAATGGCCATTTCGGGATCCTTATAATACGTACTATGCAAGACAACCAAGAACAGGAATCCATAAGCAAATCCATTGACCTTAATAAAATAATTGCCATCTTGTTTTCGAGGTGGTATTTGCTTTTATTCCCACCACTCATAACACTTTCCATAGCTTATATCATTTTACGTTACGAAAAGCCTGTATACATTTCATCTACCAATATCAAATTTGAAGATGATAGAGGCGCACAGCTTTCTGATATATTTAGGTATGGGCGTTCATCAGGTCGCATTGAGAATTTGATGAAAACGGAGTCAGAAGTACTAAATTCAAAAAAATTAGCTACCCGTGCACTACGTGCAATGAACAAACAAACTTCCGCTACCGTCAAAGGCAAAATCGTATCAACACTGTTGTATCCAAATCCGTATTTTAATATTGAATTCTTGCGCCTAGATTCGAATGATATGGGCAAAGAATTTACCATTCAATTCAATAAAGATAATACGATTTCTTTTTTGACAGGTTCAGAACAAGAAATTATTCACCTCAATGACACCTTTGTATTTTTCGGTTCTGTATTGCGTATCACTACCCAACATATTAATGCTACAAAAGCTATAGATGAAATGCCCATCATCATTCGTATTAATAATCCTGAATTAGACGGTGGAAGGTATACCAACCGGTTGGGAATCGAACAAATGCGCAATACCAGTATTGTAAACTTAACTTTTACAGATGAAAATGCTGATTTTGCTGCAGATTACTTGAATACACTCACTAAGGTGTATTTACTCGAAACTGTTGAGCAAAAGGCAATGGCAGCCGAGAATACAATTCAGTATATTGATTTCCAATTAGGCGAATTGTCGAAATCGGTAAGCGCAACAGGAGATGAGTTGGCCAAGTTTAAAGTAGGAAACAAAAACATGGCCCCGCAAGAACTGGGAAGAATAGAGTTTCAAAGCCTTGTGGAGTTAGAGACCCAAAAACGCATGCTCGAGTTGCGCAAGAAACAACTCTTACAAATTGAGAATGATATTTTAAACTCCAAATCAACCGATAAAAAGATAGAACTAATTGTAATGGACCCAACAGATGCACAGGCATTGGAAAATTACATAGCGACCTACAATACACTTGTTCTTGAGCGCATTGAATTAAATAGTAAAACCACTCAAGGGAGTATTGTACTAAAAAACAATACCATTCGGTTAAACGAAACCAAGAACTTTATTGTCAAAACAATTGCGGTAATCAAACGCAATATTGATGGAAACATAAACGACTTAGAAAAATTACTCAGCGAAAAAAATGCCATTTTATCAACACTACCGGCTCAAGAACAGGAGTTGTTTCAACTAGAACGAAACTTCAAAATCAACGAAAAAATTTATGGTTTCCTTTTAGAGAAAAGATTAGAAACCATGATTAGCCGTTCGGCCATTATTGCCAATGTAAGCATCATTGACAATGCAGCTGTGAACCGCAATCCTATTTCTCCGATTCCTTCTAAAAAATATTCGTTGGCATTATTAATTGGTTTGGTAGCAGGTGTTGTTACTATATTATTGCTTCGGTTATTTTACAACCGCATACCTGACAAAGAAACCATCGAAGGCCTTATTCGGGTTCCCGTTTTAGGTATCATTAAAAAACTCCAAGAATCAGAAGATGACCGATATGGAGTATATGTGTACCGTAATCCAAAATCTGTTTTTGCAGAATCGATTAGGGGTATAAGAACCAACTCAAATTTCATCCTCAAAGGAGAGCGACATAAAGTGATTTGCATTACCTCTACTGTAAGTGGTGAGGGAAAAACTTTTTGTACCATCAATTTAGCAGCTTCTGTTGCCCAACTTGGATTAAAAGTATTAATAGTTGGTTGTGATTTACGCAGGCCAAAAATGCATGAAGCGTTTGAAAACATGAGCAACCAAAAAGGATTAACCTCCTATTTGGTAAATCGGGCTTCAATTGATGAAATAGTACAACAAACTGCATTTGATAATTTATATGCCGTACCTGCTGGTCCAACACCTCCCAATCCGGCTGAATTGTTACAAAAAGCCGAATTTGAACATTTTATGGTAGCCATGCGCAATCGATTTGATTATATCTTTTTGGATACGGCACCTGTTGGTTTGGTTGCCGACTCGCTTACCCTAATGGCTCAATCTGATTTGAATCTATATATCATGCGTGCCCAATATTCAAAAAAGGACTTTTGTGTGATACCCGAAACGCTATCTACCAATAAAGACATCCAAAATTTATACATTATTTTGAATGCATTTGACTC
Source organism: Bacteroidia bacterium (assembly GCA_044337585.1). Taxonomy (GTDB): domain Bacteria; phylum Bacteroidota; class Bacteroidia; order UKL13-3; family UKL13-3; genus CAYSBE01. The sequence continues at coordinate 18,122 of JBIINH010000009.1, read as the reverse complement.
AACAAATATCGCATACAGCTCTATCTATAAAGGAGACCAAATACGGGGTAAAGGTGGTTATTATTATGGAAATTATTATGGAAGAAGTGCATATGGTTCTTATGGAAGAGGGTACCATAAAAAATATTATTCTGATTATTATAGTGAAGAACTTCCAAAACCATTTAACCTGAAAAAAGCGATTACCAAATTGATCAAGAAAAGTTAAGTAATGCCTAAACTTTCTATCATCATACCGTGCTATTTCAATGCTGAAAATATTCCGGCTACTGGAAAAGCTTTGATAGAAAATGAAAAGAATTTTTCTGCTGATATGGTATTCGAATATGTGATGGTAGATGATGGGTCGAAAGACGATACAATTGGTGCGCTTAAACGATTTCAACTAGACAATATAGGAAAGGTAAAAATCATCAAACTTTCTGGAAATTTTGGTTCTTACAATGCCATACAAGCAGGCATGAGATATGCAACAGGTGATTGTAATATTGTAATTTCCGCAGACTTACAAGACCCGGTAGAATTGATGCCACAAATGGTTGATTTTTGGATAAAAGGAACCAAACTGGTGCTGGCCAACAGACAAGAACGTAATGATTCATTTTTTACCAATGCATTTGCAAAACATTACCAAAAACTCATTAAAAGATATGCCTTACCTACCCTACCAAATGGGGGATTTGACTATTGCCTCTTTGATAAACAACTGAGGGAAGAAGTGGTGGCTTTAAACGAAAAAAATACCAATTCACTTTACTTATTACTTTCGTTAAAATATCCATACGCATGCATTCCTTATGTAAGACAAAAAAGAGAAGTTGGCAAAAGCCGTTGGACATTAAAGAAAAAAATCAATCTCTTTATCGACTCATTTGTATCATTTTCATACGCACCACTTCGCTTAATCACTGTTATGGGTTTATTATGTGGAATCATTACACTTTCGTATGCGGCCTTTATTGTGGTTGCAAGGCTTAGTGGATGGATACAAGTGGAAGGATTCACAGCGATGATGCTCGTATTTTTACTCGTTGGTTCATTTCAAATGATTGCGTTAGGAATTATTGGCGAGTATCTGTGGCGAACCCTTGAGGCGTCTCGCAAACGTCCGCCTTACGTGGTGGATGAAGTGATTTAGATGCGAGAGGGCGAGAACACGCCTATGGCCTGACAAGTTTGAGAATTGAGATTACCATGGTTAGAAAAGTGTGAAAGAATTATAACCGTAAATCGGGGGCTGATCCCAATTTATTAAATAAGAACACGCCTGTGGGGTGACAATAATAGTAAGATGTAGTATTTTTACTTAACGCTTCATTTTTCAACCTTTATTAATTTTACTTCTATATTCTTGCACTGGTTTAAAACATATATTTGTGATATGGAACCAAACAAACCGGATACTATTCAGGAACCTGTTACAGAATATGGCACATACTCCTATGCCGATTACCTGACATGGCAAATGGATGAAATGGTGGAAATCATTAAAGGACGGTTGTTTAAGATGAATGCAGCGCCCAAACGTGTGCACCAAAAAGTATCGGGTAAGGTATTTAACAAATTCTTTACGTATCTTGAAGGTAAAAAATGTGAAGTGTACGAAGCGCCATTTGATGTGCGACTTCCGGTGAAATCGAATAAGAACGAAGAAATCTATACGGTTGTGCAACCCGATATTTGTGTGATATGCGACAAATCCAAACTAGATGATGCCGGATGCTTAGGTGCACCTGAACTAATTGTTGAAATTCTATCTCCTGGGAATAACCAAAAAGAACTGAAAGACAAATACGAAGTGTATGAAGAAAGCGGGGTGAACGAATACTGGATCATACACCCAACTGAGCAAACACTGCTAATATATACCCTAACAAACGGAAAATATGTCCCATCCAGGTTATTCACCAACGGTGATATTGTAGCATCAATATGTATTGCAGGATTTGTACTTGATTTAAGCTACCTATTTGCCAATTTGGATTAGCTTTACACTCCAACATAGACCACATATGCACTGGTATGCCCTTTACACAAAGCCCCGAAATGAAAAAAAAGTTGCAGATGAATTGCAATTGAAAGGTTATGAGGTATACCTTCCTTTGGTTACCACCATCAGACAATGGAGTGATCGAAAGAAAAAGGTACAGGTCCCGCTGTTTAATTCCTATTTGTTTATCCATACCGACTACGAAAAAAATTATATTGATATATTAAGTGTATTCGGGGTGGTAAAATTTGTGCGTATCGGGAAAGATATTGCTACCCTACGTGACGAACAAATACACTATATCAAAACTTTTCTAACCCATGAAACTGAACTGCAAGTAGTGAACAATACCGCTTTCAAACTAGGTGAACCTATTACCATTGTCGAAGGTCCGTTTAAAGGAATGACCGGTCATGTAGCCGAATACCGCAAAGCCAATTATTTTGCTGTAGAAATTGAACAACTGGGAGCAAACCTACTGGTAACCCTGCCTGCAAGTTATTTTCACAAAACAAACACCTTGATTTAACTAGTAAGAAGTTGACAACTAGTATTTACAAAATTATTTTGACGTGCATACGATGTGTATTGCCATCTAAAAAATCCTGATATATTGCTTGGAATTGCTAAAAAAATTATTCAATATTGAGTACTTTTTTTACTCATTATTGTTGGCACTGCAAAAAAATGTACTGTGACTGACGGGGCGAAGCTTTGTAGAAGCGAGACGATAAGAAGCGTGATAAGAGAGAACTGAAAGTGAGATTTCGAGAGAACGGAAAGCGAAAAAAATAGAATTTTAAGAAGAATTTAGTTTAGAATTTCTATGAGTAAAAGACATAATTACGAACAACTTGAAATTTATAAAAATGGTTTAGATATAGCTGTAACAGTTCTTTGCTTTATTGATGAAATAAGACCATATAGGTTAGCCGAAGATATAATGGCAGCTGCCATATCAATATCTAGCAATATTTCAGAAGGCTCTGAGCGCGGAACAAATAAAGAATTTAATCGTTTCTTAGAATTTTCAAGTGGTTCGTCATCAGAATTAGCTACACAACTCACCGTAATTGTTTCCGCAAATAAATACCAACACTTGAATCTGAATGAACTAATTACTAAGGTGAAAAATAACAACAACATGATACGCGGATTCATGAAAACATTAGCAGTATAAAATCTCTCATATCCACATCTCGCCTCTCAATATCTCGACATCTCGCATCCAACCCATGCTCGACACCCTCATTACTTCCAAAACACGCATTAAACTGCTGCTTAAGTTCTTTCTGAATGGGCAGAACAAGGCTTATTTGCGTAACTTGGAAGCTGAGTTTGGAGAAAGCTCAAATGGAATTCGTGTGGAATTGAACAAGTTTGAAGAAGCCGGATTGCTTACAACTAGTGCCGAAGGAAACAAAAAAATATATACTGCCAATACCCGACATCCGATGTTTGACGATATACGCAGCATATTGATGAAATATACCGGACTTGATAAGATTGCCGAGCAGGTGATTTCAAAATTGGGTGAAGTAGAAGCCGTTTATCTGGTAGGCGAATTGGCGAGAGGACTAGATAATCCTATTATCGATTTATTATTTGTTGGTGAAATTGATAAAAACTATTTACTGAAACTCACCGAACGGGCAGAGAAACTCATTCATAAAAAAGTACGCTTTGTTATCTTCTCTGTAAAAGAATTTGAATTGCAAAAACATATCATTTTGCAGGAACCACATTTGGAGATATTGAATTGACTATTTAAGACAAAAGATGTAAGATGAAAGACAAAAGACACATGTCTCTAGTCTATTGTCTTAAGTCTTTAGTCTGATAAAATAACATGAAAAACACGTTCATCATCGCAGAAATTGCACAAGCCCACGAAGGTAGTTTAGGTATTGCTCACAGTTATATTGATGCGCTGGCTGATTGCGGAGTGGATGCGGTTAAATTTCAAACACATATTGCTGAAGCGGAAAGCAGCAATGAAGAACAATTTCGTATCAAATTCAGCTATGAAGATACAACCCGCTATGACTACTGGAAACGTATGGAGTTTACTCCCGAACAATGGGCCGGACTCAAACTACACTGCGAAGAAAAAGGTATGGAGTTTATCTCCTCTCCTTTCTCTATAGCAGCAGTTGAGTTGCTAGAGAAGCTGAATGTAAAACGCTATAAAATTGGTTCGGGAGAATTAACCAACTACCTCATGCTTGATAAAATTGCCAAAACCGGCAAGCCTATCATTCTATCTTCAGGTATGAGCGATTGGAATGAACTCGATCAAACCATTGCTTTTCTAAAGCCTTATAAAAACGAATTGTCGTTGCTGCAATGCACCACGGCCTACCCTACTCAACCAGCTCAATGGGGTCTGCAATTGATGGCCGAAATGAAAATACGGTATCATGTGCCTGTTGGTTTCAGCGACCATTCTGCAGACATCTATGCAGGATTAGCTGCTGTTGCGTTGGGTGCTGAACTGCTCGAGTTTCATGTGGTATTTGACAACCTCATGTTCGGGCCTGATGCCAAAGCCTCACTTACTCTTTCACAAGTAAAACAACTTATTGCTGGTGTAAGAAAAATTGATGAGTCGCTGAACGCTAACCATACATATAAAACAGATGCTTCCCAATTTACAGAACTAAAAACGATGTTTGGCAAAAGCCTTGCTGTGAAAAAGGATTTGCTAGCAGGGCATATTATTTCCATCAATGATCTTGAATCAAAGAAACCCGGAAACAAGGGTATCCCTGCAAAAGATTTTCAATCGGTATTAGGGAAGCAATTGAAGCATGCGCTTAAAAAATGGGATTTTCTGAAGGAAGAGGATTTTGATTAACCGCAAAGTCTCAAAGCCTAACTTATGAGCAAATATTCTGATATGTTTCATGATGCATCCCCCGAAATATTTGCAAGAGCTAAGTCATTAAGACAAAACATGACTTCATCAGAACTCAATTTATGGGAGCTGATTAAAGTAAGATATAGCCAATACAAATTCAGACGTCAACATCCTATGGGACCTTATATTGCAGACTTCTATTGCCACAAACTAAAATTGGTAATTGAACTGGATGGGCATCATCACTTTGAAGACAAAAGTCAAATTTCAGCAGATAAACAAAGAGATGAAGACATTAGAAAATGGGGCATCAAAGTGCTTCGTTATCCGAATAACACAAACCCTGAAATTATATTCAGAGACATAGATAGTATTATTTCTACTTATGATAATTCCCACCCACACCCTGACCCTAAAGGGCACAACCGCACCAAAAACAGGTAAATATTTGAGCGTTGGGCTCCCTTTAGGGAAGGGGTAAGCAAAGGGAATAACGTTACTTTCCCACCCACACCCTGACCCTAAAGGGCACAACCGCACTAAAAACAGGTAAATATTTGTGCGTTGGGCTCCCTTTAGGGACGGGGTAAGCAAGGGCAAAAAACTTCACTTTTCCCACCCACACCCTGACCCTAAAGGGCACAACCGCACCAAAAACAGGTAAATATTTGAGCGTTGGGCTCCCTTTAGGGAAGGGGTAAGCAAGGGCAATAACTAATTCAATCAATTTGAACACCAAACGAAAAATATGTGTAGTCGTAACCGCACGGCCGAGTTACAGCCGAATTAAAACGGCACTTAAAGCTATACAGCAACATCCTGAACTTGAATTGCAGCTGGTTGTGGCAGCCTCTGCCCTGCTCGACCGATATGGCTCTGCAGTGAACTATATCGAACAAGATGGATTTGAAATTACCGCCAAAGTATTTAATGTATTGGAAGGCGAAAACCTTACCGCAGCGGCAAAAACTACCGGTATCGGTATTTTGGAATTATCTACTGTTTTTGATAACCTGAAACCCGATATTGTGGTAACTATTGCCGACCGTTTCGAAACAATGGCCACTGCTATTTCTGCAGCATACATGAATATACCGCTGGCGCATGTACAAGGTGGAGAAGTAACGGGAAATATTGATGAGAAAGTGCGCCACAGCATTACCAAACTGGCCGATTACCATTTTGTAGCTTCGGAAGATGCACAACAACGTGTTATTAAATTAGGTGAAGATCCAGGATTAGTATTCAATACCGGCTGTCCATCTATTGATCTTGCTGCTGAAGTAATGCAGGCACCTGCATTGAATTTTGATCCTTATACAAAGTATGGAGGAGTTGGCACCAAACCCGATTTATCAAACGGATATATTGTGGTGATGCAGCATCCCGTAACCAATGAACATACCGAGTCGCGCAAACATATTGAAGAAACCCTGGCCGCTGTGAAAAATCTTGAAAAACCCGTATTGTGGTTTTGGCCGAATGTAGATGCAGGAGCAGATGGAACATCAACCGGTATTCGCGCATTTCGCGAAATGCATAAACCGCAACACATGCATTTCTTCAAAAATATGGAAGGCGAAGACTTTTTGCGCCTGCTTGTAAACAGTGATTGCCTTATTGGCAACTCCAGTGTAGGTATTAGGGAATGCGCGTTTCTTGGTGTACCCGTTATCAATGTGGGTACCCGACAACACAAACGCGAACGCGGAAACAATGTAACCGATGTTGGCTACCATAAAACAGAAATACTTGTTGCATTGGAAAATATCCTAAACAACAAGCGCCCGCAACCTTCACATGTGTATGGTGGTGGTGATGCCGGAATGAAAATAGCAGATTTACTAGCATCGCTGCCTTATCGTTTTCATAAAACCATTCAGTATTGAAATTACTTGGTATCATACCTGCACGTGCCGGCTCCAAAGGTGTTCCGGGTAAAAATACAAAATCGCTGGGAGGTAAACCCCTCATTGCCTATACCATTGAATCGGCTAAGCAATCATCATTGATTGATATCATCGTAAGTACCGATAGCGAAGAAATTGCAGCCATTGCCCTTGAGCGTGGAGCTGCCATCCCATTTATGCGCCCTGCTGAACTGGCTACTGATAGCGCAAAATCGATTGATGTGGTCATACATGCTGTCCAAGAAATGCAAAAGCAAGGCAAGCAATACGATGCGGTGGTATTGTTGCAACCTACCAATCCGTTTCGTCCTTCAGGCTTCATTGACAAAGCAATTAATCTATTTAGAGAAAATAATTGTGATGCGTTGGTAAGTGTGTTGCCTGTACCGCACGAATACAATCCGCATTGGGTATTTGAACCTGATGCAAACGGATACCTGCACATTGCCACAGGTGATGCCACTATCATTCCACGCAGACAAGAATTGCCCAAAGCATTCTACCGTGATGGTTGTATTTACATTACCCGAACAGATGTATTGCTTTCTCAACAATCTTTTTTCGGAAAAACACTTTGCTATATAGAAGCTGATCCTGCTCTACATGTAAATATTGATACGCTTGAAGATTGGGAATTGGCTGAAAAGCTATTTAATAGCTTATGAAAAAAATAATCATTCTAACCGGCAACGAACTACGACACCAGTTTTTCAGAAAACTACTGGCATCTTTTAGTTCTGTCGATGTTGTTCATAGTTATTGTGAAGTAACACAAGATATAAACAAAGCCTTGATTGGAAGTTCTGACAATGAAACATCACTAAGGGAAAAACATTTAAATCTAAGATCACAAACAGAAGCAGATTTCTTCAGCCTTTTTAACCAACACATAATTGATAAATCCAATCCCTTACTCATTAAAAAGGGTGAAGTAAACGAGACTAAAAATGTAAATCAGATAATAGATTTAAATCCTGATTTAATAATAGCATATGGATGCTCGATAATTAAATCTGAATTACTGGATATTTTCAAAGAAAGATTCATAAATATTCACCTTGGATTATCACCTTACTATAGAGGTTCAGCCACCAACTATTGGCCATTTGTAAATAATGAGCTATCGTGTGTGGGCGTAACGTTCATGCAAATAGATGAGGGTATTGATACAGGAGCAATCATCCATCAAGAAAGAGCTATCATATTCGCTGCTGATAATATACATACAATTGGATGCAGACTTATTAAAGACATGACATATAGCTGTGCCCGTATCGTTGATTTATATCCTTCAATCAATTTATCGCAAACTGTAATACAGCAACAAACAAATGTACCCCTTAGGTATTATCGAAAAAAAGATTTTACAGAAGATAGTGTAAAAAGTGCATACCATAATATAAGAAATAGGATGATTGAAAATTATCTGATAAAAAAGGAAGAGCTGGATAAAGAATACCCTTTAATTAGTTTATTCTGAAATGAAAAGCATTATGTATCATTATGTGAGACCTTATGATCCAAAATTACCTGATTTAAAGCATCTTCATATTGATGATTTTAAATTACAGCTTGACTTCTTTGAATCAACGTATGGTTTCGTTACAAAAGAAGAATTTCAGAACTCTTTAACTACAGGTAAGCCATCACAGGGTGTGATTCTTACATTTGATGACGGATTAAGCTGTCATTATGATTTTGTTTTTAAAGAATTAAAAAGTCGTAATCTGTGGGGCATATTTTATGTACCAACAAAAGTTTACACCGAAAATAAAATGCTGGATGTTCACCGCATCCACCTTTTATTGGGTATACATAATGGTGAAACTGTGTATCAACATCTAATGAAACTTATAACCGATGACATGCTACCTGATATGTTGGTTAACGAATTTAGAGAACTTACATACAGACATCAGGTAAATGATAATTATACCAATCTTGTAAAACGAATCCTGAATTATTATATCAGTTATGATTTTCGTGAGGAAATTTTAGATTCATTGATGAGTGCACTTGTACCAGAGGATGTAAGGAAACCCGAAATATTTTATGCAACCCCAGTTCAGTTAAAGGAAATGCATAATAGTGAAATGATTATCGGAAGTCACACTGTGAATCATCCTGTATTATCAAAGCTTACAATAGATAAACAAAAAGCAGAAATTACAGATTCGTTTGTAGTACTTCATGATATCTGTGGTGATCTAAAAATGAAAACATTTTGTTACCCATATGGAGGGTTCCATTCATTTACGGATGATACTGAACAAATCCTGGACAAGGAGCAATGCTTATTTTCATTCAATGTAGAACACCGTGATATCACACAACAAGATTTAACAAAGAGGAAACAAGCACTACCCAGATATGATTGTAATCAATTTCAATTTGGTCAGTGTAGAGTTTCAAATTAAAGATGTGCGGCATTAGCGGAATTATTAATCATTATGAAGCAAGGTCATTGATAACTAAGATGACTGATGTGCAAGCACACCGCAGGCCGGATGCAACCGGTGCTTATGTAAATGAGCTAAATGCATTAGGTCTCAAAACAGGCTTAGCATTATAGACTTGAGCGAAAACGGCAACCAACCGTTATATAGCACCGATAAACGCAACGTCATTGTATTTAATGGTGAAATTTATAACTATACCGAACTTAAACTAAAGTTGCATTATCATTTTGTAACTCTAACAGACACCGAAGTGATATTAGCTGCATGGCTTAAATGTGACGAAAAGTGTTTACATGAATTTATTGGCATGTTCGCATTTGATGTCTGGGACACACACGAACACACATTATTTGCGGCACACGATTGGTAATAAATTCCTAACTTTTTTAAGTAATGCAGTAACCAACGTAAGTCATACTAATATGGAGACCTGCTATAAAATGCTTCGAAAATAAAATTATACAATATAACGAAAATAGATTTTTTTCGAACCTGAACACATGGTTGAGGTATCACGTATTCCATATATGAATATTTAAGTAGTAGAAATAAGTGAATATGGCAAAACCTATGCTGAAGTAAAGAAAACAGGTTGGAAAGATGAGGTAAAGGCAATTTACTGTATCATTAACTAAGGCTTCTTTAAATTAAACTGAGCGTGAAAAAATTTGTATTGATATCATTTCTGGCAGTTATTTTTTTTGCATTGCGTTTGCCTGCACTTAATAGTCTGAAACCAGAACAAGTTCTTGGTGGTGATGCTGAACATTATTACCTCATCGCCAAAAACATTTCTGAAAATGGGGTTTACTCAGAAAGCGGAACAATACCTTCGGAAGGAGCAACCTGGAGACCGCCAGTTTGGCCGTTTGTTTTATCAACTTACATGCAAATATCAGACTCCTTTAGTTTTATTATACTCATGAAGCTAATTATGGAATTATGTCTGATAATTATAGCAACATTTATTATTTATCGTATATATGGTAATAGTTCAATAGCTATTGGTGTAATGTGCTTATGTGTTATTGAACCTCAGTTTATCAAATACTCAACAACGATGTTGTCTGAAAACCTCAGCGCATTACTGATATTGATTAATGGTTTAATCTTACTTTATCTAAATAAAAACATAAAAAACGTTTGGTTACATTACCTTTTTGGAATGTTAAGTGGCATTATAATCATTACACATCCGGTAGCCATCTTTTACATCTTATTGCTTCTGTCTTACTATGCATGGATATTGTATAAATCAGGTTTAATACTCAAGCACACACCCGTATTTATTATTTTTACTATAATTGTTTTAGCATGGCCTGTAAGAAATGAAAGCGTATTTAAACAGGGATATTATATAACTGCATCTCAAGGCGCTACCTTCTCTAAAGGATGGAATGACAGTGTTCCCTATCTGTATACAAATACGAAAAGTGACTTAGCTGATGAGGGTCTGAATGTGGCGAAATACCTTCATACTGAAGAAATTTCAAAAACTTCACAAAGTACACTCGGACTAAAAAAACTACAAACTCATGCCACTTTAGAATTTATAAAGCAAGCTGACTTAACTCTATTAAGTGAAATCATTTTAATAAAAGTCAAATCAAATTTCAATCCATTCCCGGAAACGCCTAAGCCAGGTAAAATAGAATCTGCCGGCAGTTTATTCCGACTTTTATATCTGTTAACCTTTTTCTTCTGCTTGAGTATTTTAGTTAGTAAACACAAGCTCGTAACTAACAATGGTTTATTGCATGCACCCATCTTATTAATCGTGTTTGTATATATAGCCCAAACATTTATGTCGGTTGCCATCTATACAGGTTTACGATTCAATGCCATTTATAGTCTGACGTTAGTAACCAGCTGTTTCCTTGTATGGTTAGAAATATGGAAGCAGCGTCATTACTTTATCCGCAAGTAAGTATATTAATATGTGCGGCATTAGCGGCATAATCAATCACCCTGAAGCAAAGTCATTCATCCACAAAATGACAGTTACGCAATCACACCGCGGTCCTGATGCGTTGGGTATATATGCAGATGAACTGAATGCTTTAGGTCACAACCGACTTAGTATTATTGACCTAAGCGAAAACGGTAACCAACCGTTATACAGCACCAATAAACGCTACGTCATTGTATTTAATGGTGAAGTTTATAACTATACCGAACTTAAACAAAAACTAAAAGCACATTATCAATTTACCTCCCAAACCGACACTGAAGTGATACTAGCCGCATGGCTTACATGGGGAGAAAAGTGTTTGCATGAATTTATTGGCATGTTTGCATTTGCCATTTGGGACACACACGAACACAAATTATTTGCTGCACGTGATCGTTTTGGTGTGAAACCTTTTCATTACAGCTTGGTGAACAACACTTTTTTGTTTGCCAGCGAAATAAAAGCCATACATGCTACAGGATTAGTAGCGCAAAAAGCCAATGAAGCCATTTGGGCTACCTATTTTTCAAATGGTCTGTATGATTTTAATGAACAAACCTTTTGGAACAATATTTACAAATTACCTGCGGGCCACTGGTTAATTTGGCAGAAACAACAATTATCTATCAAACAGTGGTATAACCTAACCGAGCAACTGCTACCGGATACCCGCAAGCAAGAAGATGTAGAAGCGGAACTGAGCTATCTACTGGAAGATGCGGTTAAATTACGATTCAGGGCAGATGTACCTGTTGGGGTTTGTTTATCAGGAGGTTTGGATTCTTCGCTATTGTTTGCACTCATTAAAAAAATCAAAGGCAAAGATTTTCCTATTCATGCCTTTACATTCTACACAGGAGACAAGCGATATGATGAATTGCCTTGGGTGGAGCAAATGATAAAAGATTCTGCTGTTATACACCATGCCTGCAAACTATCTGTTGATGAAATACCAGCCTTATCTCGAAAAATTTCTAATCACATGGATGAGCCTTATGGTGGTATTCCAACTTTGGGCATGAGTAAAGTATTTGAAAAAGCTTCAGCATTTGGGGTAAAAGTATTATTAGATGGAAATGGATTAGATGAAGGATGGGCCGGTTATGATTACTATCAAAAAACGGATTCGATTGATTTTGCAAAAGGTCCCGTTCAGGGCGCTGACAAGGTGATTGGCTTAGCTAACAGTATGACTGATTCATTTTTACACAAAGCAATTAGTCCTGCAAAAAATCAATTTCACAGCAACTCTGTTTTAAACTTTCAGTTACGTGATATATTGATGAGTAAAATTCCTCGGGCCATGCGTTTTGCCGATAGAAACTCCATGACATACCGTGTTGAATTAAGAGAACCGTTTTTAGATCACCGAATCATAGAACTGGGTTTGAATCAACCTATCGAACATAAAATTCAAGCAGGAAAGGGAAAATATTTAATCAGAAAAATTGCGCAACAGTACATTCCTGCTCAGGTTGGCGAGGCCCCAAAACGGCCTGTTCAAACCCCGCAACGCGAATGGATGGCAGAGGATTTGAAACCCTGGGTAGAACAATTATTAAACGAACATGCTGAATTACTCAGCCACTGGTTTGAAACCAAAGACCTCAAAAAAACATACACTGACTACTGCAACCAAAAACCGGATAATAGTTTTTATATCTGGCAATTGGTGAATGCGATTCTGTTATTGAGACAATAGTCGGGAGACTTAAGACGGAAGACAAGAGATTGTACGAAACATACAATGAGAAGACACAGCTATAAAAATCTTGAAGTTTATAATCGTAGCCTAGCACTCTCGGTAAAAATTTTATCTTTCATAGATGAAGTAAGACCATATAGACTTGCTGAAGACCTCATGTCCTCTAGTATTTCTGTTCCTTCCAATATTGCTGAAGGATCTCAAAGAGGAAGTGATAGTGAATTTGCCCGGTTTCTTGAGTACTCTGCTGGCTCTTCGGCTGAACAAGCAACGCAACTAACTGCATTGTTGCTGGCAAATAAACTAAAACATATTCCACTTCAGGAATACATTAACGAAGCCGAAGAAATTAATCGCATGTTACACGGATTGATTGATAGTTTGGGTAAAAGTAATTGATTAGTAAGACAGGAGACTAAAGACAGGAGATTAAAGACAGGAGATTAAAGAAATAATACGCATCTATTCTCAAGTCTAATGTCTCTAGTCTCCACTCTCAAGTCTAAAAAAAAAATCATGAATCACGAAGAAGCAATAAAAGAATGGGACTTAACCATTGAGCCACAGCGGTCGCTGTTTCAGCTCAACTTAAAAGATGTTTGGCGCTATCGCGATTTGCTAGGCTTGCTTGTAAAACGAGATATTACTGCAGCTTATAAGCAAACCATACTTGGCCCGATATGGATGTTTTTGCAGCCGCTGTTTACCACAATTACCTTCACGTTTGTGTTCGGCAATTTGGCTGGCCTTAGTACCGATGGTTTGCCTCAACCTTTATTTTACATGACAGGCATTATCGCATGGACCTACTTCAGCGATTGCCTTACCGGTACAGCCGGTGTCTTCAGAGCCAATGCAGCCATTTTCGGCAAAGTATATTTCCCGCGCCTCATCATGCCGCTAACGCTGGTAATTAGCAACCTGCTAAAATTTGGCATACAGTTTTCGCAGTTTCTTATTCTCTATATTTACTTCATTACAGTAAAAGATTTTACACCTACCATCAATGGACATATCCTGCTTTTGCCTTACCTCGTTTTACTTATGGCCATGTTAGGGTTGGGATTGGGTATGATTATTTCTGCCATGACAACCAAATACCGTGACCTGAGTTTTCTGCTGGGCTTTGGTATGACGTTGTTCATGTATGCTACTCCCGTAATTTATCCGCTAAGTGCAGCCCCTGAAAAATACAAAGTACTCCTCTCCTACAATCCCATTGCACCCATTATGGAAGGATTTCGATATACCCTGCTAGGCTCCGGCACCTTCAACTGGGGAATGCTTGGCTATACAACCTTATTTGCCGCACTTGCCCTTACCATTGGTACGCTGGTATTTAATAAAGTAGAAAAAGATTTTGTAGATACAGTCTGAAGATGAAAGACGTAAGACGTAAGACATAAGATGAAAGACGTAAGACATAAGACTTTCTCAATCTTTAGTCTCATTTCTTAAGTCGTTAATCTAAATAAACTAACCACGGAGAACACCAAGTGCACGGAGTCCCGAAGCCTCGGGAACACCTAGAAACACAAAGTACGACCCCGTGAACCTAGTGCTCACCGTGTTAAAACGAAGTAACTTTCTCCCATCCGCGCCCTGACCCTAAAGGGTACAACCGCAAAATCACCAGACACAAACCTAAAGGTTACCAAGGCCCGATAACTGTCAACCGACACCAGCCTGTCACGCGGCACGCGTAAACAACCGACACCGGTCAACATCCTTCCAACTTTGTAATCCAACAAGATGAAAAAACTTCTTTACAAACTAGATAAGCACCGCAGAAAATGGATGCATGAATATATCACCGCACCCAAACTCAATAAAGCATTTCTGCAAAACAAACCACAGCTGGAAGCCACACAACTACGGGTGTTAAAGGATCTGAATGAGGCGGGAATCGCATTCTTATCATTCAATGAATTGTTGCCGGATTCTTTATTGCAAAAGATGGAAGCCGAATACATTGCATTTGAACAACAGGAAGATGTACAGCAAATCATTACAACATACAAAAGCGGTGAAGCAAAAGACAATCCCAACTACAAGCAGTATAATATAAGACACACGCAACAGAGTATTGGCTATACAAGCAATCAAGCCATTATGCAGGTGGCTTTACACCACAAGCTCACTGATATTGTAAGTTCCTATTTTAACGAACAGGCATTGTTACGCTATGTTGATTTCTGGTACTCCATTGCCTCTGGCAATACAAACCACAGCCGTGAATACTCACAAAACTGGCACCGCGATCCGGAAGACCTGCGTATGCTTAAAGTATTTATTTACCTGAATGATGTAGATGAACGCAACGGTGCTTTTGAATACATCAAATGCAGTACACGTAAAAATAAATTCGGTAATATTTTCCCGTATGACAACGAACATCCCGATAATTATCCTGAAGAAACGGAACTGCGTAAACAAATACCTGATGAATATTTTATAAAAGGCAGTGGCAAAAAAGGAACCATCATCCTATGCGATACCCATGGCTTTCACCGGGGCGGTTATTGCATTGATGGCGACCGCAAACTAATGACCTTAATGTATCTTAGGGCTTCGCTTTTTATGAGCAATCAGTTTAAATTGAAAAATAAAGCGCAGTTGAGTGTGGAGGAGAAAAGAGTAATTGTGTAGGATAGCATGTCGAACCGGGGAATCGGGGGAATTGGAGGAACCGGTGGAATCGGGGGAACCGGAGGAATCGGAGGAACCGGAGGAATCGGAGGAACCGGAGGAATCGGAGGAATCGGGGGAATCGGAGAAACCGGAGGAATCGGGGGAATCGGAGAAACCGGGGGAATCGGGGGAATCGGAGGAACCGGTTCGACAGTTCGACAACATCCCGATTCGACAGTTCGACATTAACCAAGTTCGACAACAACCCACTTCGACAGTTCGACAACCAACCGATTCGACTACAACCCGATTCGACAGTTCGACATTCATCCGATTCGACAAAAAAGACCGATTCGACAATACCCCAATTCGATAGTTCGACATCAAACAAAACAAATCATGCCAACAAGTATAAAAGTAGAAAACCTCTCCAAAATTTACCGACTGGGACAAATAGGTACGGGTACCATTAGCCAGGATGTGCAGCGGTGGGTTACTACAAAAGTATTGGGTAAAGAAGACCCATTCCTAAAAATAGGCCAAAGCAACGACCGCTCTACAAAAGGCGAAAGCGATATCGTATATAGCTTACAGGATATCAATTTTGAAATTGAACAGGGCGATGCGGTGGGCATTATTGGCCGAAACGGAGCCGGGAAAAGTACTTTACTGAAAATACTTTCACGCGTTACGGCACCTACAACCGGACGCATACATGTAAAAGGCCGTGTGGCCAGTTTGCTGGAGGTAGGCACAGGGTTTCATCCCGAACTTACCGGGCGCGAAAACATTTACCTGAATGGCGCCATCTTAGGCATGCGCAAAGCAGAAATTGCCCGAAAACTGGATGAAATCATTGACTTCAGTGGGGTGGAGCGCTATATTGATACCCCCGTGAAGCGCTACAGCAGCGGCATGTACGTGCGACTGGCATTTGCTGTGGCAGCACATTTGGAAAGCGAAATATTAATTGTAGACGAAGTACTGGCCGTGGGCGATGCCGAGTTTCAGAAAAAATGCCTGGGTAAAATGGGGGAAGTGAGCAAAGGGGATGGCAGAACTGTGTTGTTTGTGAGTCATAATATGGCTGCGGTTGCAAATTTATGTAGCAAAGGAATATTACTCGATAAAGGATCTATAGTTATCAATGATTCTGTAGAAAACGTTATATCTAAATATAATCAATCAAGTAGTTTAAAAAATTTCTGGGTGAATAATGAAAAAGTAGCTGAGGATATATTCATTAACGAGATATATACAGAAATAAATGGTGAGCAACCTAATCAAATATTGATAATTGATACTAAAGTAAAAGTATCAAATCCTATTCCTAAACAAGCATTTTTAGCATATTACATTGGCAGTAATGACTCAAGTCCAATAATGGAAGCCATACCTGAATACACTTTTATCGATTGTAGTATTCCAAACAGTACCATTAATATCAAGACACAGATTGAGTTAAACAACATCATACCTGGAATATACACTTTAGGTATATGGATGGGTATTGATCATCACGTGAAATTGGATTGGAAAAAAGAAGTAGTCCAATTTGAAGTCACAGAATCTCCAACTAAAAATAGAAGTACACCATTTCCTAAACATGCCGGATATATCGTTCCCACTTCAAAAGTTTTAGAAGTTAAAATTGATTATTAATTTCTTCAATATCAATTTTTATGACAGTAAAAATAATTAAAAAATTAAAAAAAGTAATTCGTATCTTTTTCCCTATTGATATTGAATCAGAACGATATTTCATCAACCAGATTCGTTTATTACCAGGTTATGCATCGCATGAGCAAAAGGGTGAATACATAGAGGTTTTGTTTGCCGATGAGATGCAAATTCGATTGCGAAACAAAGCCCACAGTGATTTAAAGGTATTTCAGCACATTTTTGTAAACAAAGAGTATGAACCCGTAGTGCAACTGCTCAGATGCAATAACTTTGCGCAACCCTTACGTATGATAGATGCCGGAGCAAATGTAGGTTTCTCTTCCTTGTATATGGCAAAACAATTCAAGGATGCCCGTATCATATGTGTAGAGCCATCTTCTGAAAATGTAAAGCAGATCCATTATTTAATTGAAACCAACACTACCTGCAAAGAATTACGAGTTATACAAAAAGCATTGGCAGAGTCGAACGAAAAGAGATTTGAGCTACACCATGGATTCAGGGATCAGAAAGATTGGTCAATTACAACAGCAGAACATTCCAATGGACGCATTGAATCGGTAAGCATTGATGAGATTTTGAAACAAAATAATTGGTCAGAACTAACCTTACTTAAAATAGATATTGAAGGCGCTGAACGTTTCATCTTCCGCAAAGGAAATGACCTTTCTTTTTTAAACAAAACACGCTTGATTGCCATCGAAATACATGATGAATTTAATATTCGAAAAGAAATACATGCTCTACTTCATCAACATGGATTCATTCTATTTGAGTATGGTGAGTTAACTATTGGTGTGCATGCAAAATTCTATACCTGAGCATATGCCACCTCTTGTCAGCGTGATTATGCCTGCATACCAGGCTGAATCATATATAGAATCTTCACTCCGGAGTATATTGAATCAAACGTATACGCATATCGAGGTATTC
>JBIINH010000228.1:0-2517 GCA_044337585.1 Bacteroidia bacterium | reverse complement strand
ATAATTCATTGCGTTGTAATTGGCAGCATTCGAAAAATATCCATTCTTATTTACAATAGCGCCACTTGTCCAAGTGCCTGTAGTAAACATAGCATGCTTTGGCCCCGTACCTCCGGTAGTAATGGAGATTATATTATTTCTAAAGTCTAATGTACTGCTTGTATTTGTATTACCTGACCAATAAAATCCGATTGTTTGAGAAGTAGTAGAACTATTCGTTGTATTGTCAAAAAGGATTGTATTATTATAGAAACGATTGTTAAAGGCGGTTAAGAAATAAAATCCAAATTGTGAACCATTCCCTCGATTTCCGTAAACTAAATTATTCATATAGATATTTGGCTCGGTAACGGTACCAGAAGAATTAATGCCCCAAAACGCATAAAATGTATTTGTATTTGTAGGTATTGCATTGAATACTCCTGTAATGGTGTTGGCGTCAAACGTATCTAGTCTTGAAGCTGATTGAATGTAGAATCCATAAGTTGTTGTTACATTGGTTTTTGTTGTACGTGTAATTAAGTTGTTCTTAAATAACCCACCATTTGAATTACCCCACTGAATACCTGCATAAAAAAAGTTTCGAATAACATTATTAACAAATTTATTGCGTGAAATAATTGCGGGTGAGCTTGATGGAAAACCTACAATTCCGTAATACATACCTGCACTTGTGGGATGACCATCAATGGTGTTATTCGTGATTCTGTTAAAATAACCGTTTACGCCCGAAGTATTTGGTGATGTCAAACTATTTGAAAAAACAATGCCTGCTGAGTTATTTGACGATGAACTGGTAACTGATGTAATTTGTATGTTACAACTGTCAATAATATTATTATCCGACCCTTGAAAAAAATGAATACCCCAACCAAATGTAGCATCTAAGGTGCGAATGGTTAACCTGCGTATTGAAATAAAATCTGCATTTTGCAAACGCAATACTGAATAATTTGTTCCATTGCAAATTGCCTGAAGTATTGCTCCATTTGCTTGAAATGTTATTCTAGTAGTATCACTCGCGCCAGGAATATTGGGAATGATAACCTGCTCTTGATAGGTTCCATTAGCGATAAGAAATGTAACTGGGCCACTTACACCGAAGGGTGCTGAATTCGCAGGCCCACCATCATTGCGAGGGTCAGCTGATGTTAAATACGTTATGGCCGAACTAAAATTTCGAAAAACAGTAGCTGAAGGAGTACCATTGGTATCAATGACATACGTGCCACTTAATTGAACTGCATTTGCATTGAATGTGTTAAGAAAAAATAATAAGATGCCTACTATGAGAGACATCGAAAATTGTAATATTTTTTTCATTTTCTATCAATTTATTTGGTGTAATTTTATTGTTAATGAAAAACTAAGATATTGGATTATATTTAATAATTGCAACTATTTTCAATAAGAAATAATTAATACTTTAAAATATACAATATTTAAAAATACGTATCATATTATAAAAAAAAATGCCCCGCACGTTGCGGGGCATCATCATATCATTAGCAAATCGATAACATTTAACCAATCATTTCAAGCAAACCTTCAAGTTCTGATTGAGAACGAAAAGTAATTTTTATTGCTCCTCTACCTCTTTCATCCGATTTAATTGAAATGGGCAAATTCAATTTATCTGCAAGTAAATTTTGGTAGGCTGTCAACTCTTGTGATTTACTTTTTACAGCTGTTGATGTTCCTGACTTTTTCTTTTTCTCCTGCTCTTGTGTATCCCTAACCATTCCTTCCACTTCCCTTACGCTTAATTCTTCCGAAAGCATTTGCTCTAGCATCCACTCTTGCTTTTTGGGATCATCGATATTAATGATTGCCCTTGCATGTCCCATTGTAATTTTGCCTTCTTTAAGTGCTACCTGAATGGTATCGGGCAACTTTAGTAATCGCAAAAAATTATTTACAGTAGTTCTGTTTTTACCAACTCTTTCTGCTAATTCTTCTTGCTTCAAATTGCATTCATCAATTAGTCGCTTGTAGCTAAATGCCACTTCTATCGGATTCAGCTCTTCACGCTGTATATTTTCAATAAGCGCCCATTCCAACATTTCTTGATCGTTGGCTACCCTAACATAAGCAGGTATTTTAGATAATCCGGCAAGTATTGAGGCCCTTGTTCTTCGCTCACCACTAATAATTTGGTAAGAATCGTAACCCATTTTCCTAACAGTAATGGGCTGTATCACACCATGCATTCTAATGCTTTCTGAAAGTTCATTTAATGCCTCATCATCAAAATCAGTGCGCGGCTGAAATGGGTTTGCTTGTATCTGACTAATAAGAATTTCATTTGTTGCATAAACCGGATTGGTTTCAACAGTTGTTATATCTGTTTTTGCATCTTGAAGCAATGCGCTTAATCCGCGCCCCAATGCATTTCTTTTTACGTTTGACATCTTTTAAAATTAATTTAAATGTTTTGGTTCTAGGGTTGATCCTGCCATGGCTGTCAAATTATTTTTTTGCAAAAGCTCTTTGGCAAGGTTTAAATAGTTGATGGTT
>JBIINH010000088.1:0-9040 GCA_044337585.1 Bacteroidia bacterium | reverse complement strand
TTCTTAGTTTGAAGTTAACAAATCTGCGGATGCTGAGCGATGCCCTGAGCGTGTCGAAGGGGTTCTCGAAGCATCGAAGCACCATTTAATAATGCATGAAAAATTACGGAAGGACTTTAAAAAATCAAAGCGTGGCACGGGGCCACGCTCTGAACCTAAACTATGAAAACACCCCTACATTACTACATGTATGAGGTCTTTCCACATGTATTATTTTTGTGCAACGATACTCACATTCAATTTAAATGTGTCGTCAATTGCTTTGTCACCAATGCCTTCGAAGAAAGATGCTGAACCGTATTTGATGTCATACAACGTTCTGTTAATCTTTACTTCTGCATTTGCAGTCACTTTTGTTTTATCAATGATTACCACTGCTGGAAAAGTAACTTCTTTGGTAATGCCTTTGATGGTTAGATCAGCTACAATCGTGTAATTGTTTTCACCTACTTTTGCATTCGCAATTGGTGTTGCAGATTTAATAACCAAGATAGCACTGTTAAATGTTTCTGTTCCAAAGAAATCATTTGATTTTAAGTGGCCAACCAATTTATCATGATACTCACCTTGAAGGTCAGTAGCATCTAAAGTGGTCATGTCAACAATAACGGTTCCACCTACCAATTTGTTTTGCTCAACTGTGATTTCGCCTGCTTTGATTTTTACGTAACCTTCATGTTGTCCGGTTACTTTCTTTGCTAGCCAATTCACTTTACTTTCAGTTGTATTTACTTTTAATTTGTCTGCATTTTTTCCTGGAGGAGTTGCAAAAACTGACAAACTTGTTACAATTGTTGCAATTGTTAAGGTTAATTTTCTCATGTTTAATTTGATTTAAGGGTTGTTTATTTATTTTTATTGGATTCGAAATTTATCAAGCAGTTTATTCAATATTTTAGCTTCTTCCTCAAGAACACCATATACATTTATTATGTTTTGTTGTTCATCAATATCTTGTAACAACGCCAAGCCTTTTTGAGTAATTAAAATATCCATTCTTCTCCTATCGCTGACACACATTTCTCTAGATACGAGTTCTCGAGGTAAAAGCTTATCAATAAGCCTTGATGCATTTGACATTTTATCTAACATGCGAGATTGTATGTCATTAACATTTATGCTGTTGGGGTATTGTCCTTTTAAGATGCGTAACACATTATATTGTTGTGGCGATAATCCGAAAGGTTTAAAAAACTTTATTTGTTTTGATGATAGCCAACTAGCAGTGAACATTAGGTTTATAAGCGCCTTCTCATGCTCGCTTTTAAATGACTTTTGCTGTATTTCTGTTGCTATATTCACAATAATTGTAATGCAAATATATGTATATACAAATAATGTACAAACTTATTTTTCCATTTTGAAATAAAGTAATGATAAAAAGTAACTTAATTATTTGTGTACAGGTTTTCCGGAGATGAAAACTGCTTCAGGAAGCAAAGAAAGATAATCCTTAGGCGACAACTGTTGGAGGTCATCTTTATATACCACAAAATCTGCATGAAGGCCTATGGAAAAATTGCCCGACTTGTTCTCCCAAAATGCGCTAAATGCTGGCCAAATGGTCATGCCGTACATCGCTTGCCAAAATGAAAGCGCCTCAGATGGGTTGAAACCATTATCGGGAAATCCGGATGGACTTTTTCTCGTAATGGCAGCATACAACGTAAGCATAGGGTTGACCTGTTCAACCGGAAAATCAGTTCCAAGTGGCAGTATGTTATTTTGAGCCAAAAGGGTTTGGTAAGCATAAGCATATTTTACCCGTTCTATTCCTAATCTCTCTGCAGCCCAATACATATCGCTGGTTGCATGGGTGGGTTGTACGCTAGGGATAATTTTATGGTTTTTGTAAATAGCAAAATCTGAAGGATTAAGCACCTGTGCATGTTCAATACGCCAACGGTTGTTATTGTTTTTACCCAATACTTCCGCATATAAGTTTAAAATAACCCGATTGGCCGAATCACCAATACAATGGGTATTTAGTTGGAACGGTGACTTGGATACACGCTTTACAAAATGTTGCATTTCTGAAATTGTAGTTATCATCATGCCATGATGTTGTGCATCATGATAGGGTTTTATGAGACATGCACCTCTTGAACCTAACGCTCCATCAGCATACATCTTGAAACTACCGATGCGCAAAAATTCAGTTTCATACACACCACGTTTGGTCCAATAGTCTATTTCATCGTTGCCAATACTCACCATGGCATTGATGCGAATAGTAAGCAAGCCTGCTTTTTGCAACGAATCAATTATGAGCAGGGTAGAGGTTGGCAAGCCGGCATCGGTTACCGCTGTTAAACCGTATTTGAAACAAGTATCTTGTGCTGCCAACAATGCATTTACATGTGTTTGTCTATCTGTTTCGGGTAAGGCTTTAGTTGCGATGTCAACAGCGTTATCAATTAGTACTCCGGTAAGTCTTCCATTTTTTTGTATGAATTCGCCTCCGTTTGTTTTTGTTGTGGTTGATATTTTTGCCAGTTGCAGCAGGTAATCATTTGCAATTGCTGCGTGTCCGTCAACCCGTTTTAGTATTACGGGTATATTGGGAAAAGCAGCATTCAACTGTTCGTTGCTTGGGAAATCCTTTGAAGCCCAATCATTTTGGTCCCAGCCCCTGCCGATTAAAAAGGAAGGGTGATACTTTTCGTAAAATGATTTACATCTGGCAATGACTTCTTCCCATGAAGCGGTTCCGGTTAAATCAACTTGTTGCAAAGTCATGCCATATCCCCAGTAGTGGCAATGTGCATCATGCCATCCGGGATACACGTGGTTTCCATTCAGGTCAATCGTTTTTGTAGCCTGATATAATTTATTAAGTGAATCAAATGAACCCACAGCTACAATCTTACCGTCTTTTACAGCCATTGCTTCTGCAGGTGATTGCACTGAATCCATGATGTGAAAAACACCATGATGGAAAATAGTATCTACTTCTTGCTTCGGGCTGCAAGAAAAAGCGACTATCGTAAGTAAAGCCCAAAAAGGGTAAAAAAATAGTTTCTGCATGATGGTTAGTTTAGACGTTTGTGTTTCCATCGCCTATGGCTCCAAAGCCATTGTTCAGGATGATGTTGAATATCTATTGCAAGCAATTCGGCAAATCGTTTGGTTACAAAACCTTGCTCTTCTTTAGAAGCATCGGGTGTGATAAGGGAAAAATCAACTTGATAATAACCTCTGCGGTATCTGTATAAACCTGCGTAAATCACAGGTGCTTTTAGTTTTGCGGCAATCTTTTCACTGCCTGTAAAAAATGCAGTATCCTGATTCAGAAAAGTTGTCCATAATGCAGTCTCCGGACTGGGAGATTGATCTGCGATAAAGGAGTGGGTGCAAATTTGTTTGTTGTAATGGATAATGCTTTTTAAAGCTTGATGCATGGGTATCAGAAATAAATCGCAGCGATGTCGAATATAGTACATCAGCCAATCGAAAAATTTATTGCTGAGTGGGTGATAGAGTGTATTGGTTTGATTTGGTGCTGTATGATAGGTATATGAAAATCCGCCCCATTCCCAATTGCCCATGTGGCCAAGCATCACAATTAAGGAATGGTGTTGCAAATAATTATTTGCCATTTCAATTTGATTAAACCGGCACCGTTTCATTACAGATTCCCTAGACATGGTCATGGTTTTTATGGTTTCTAAAAACACATCAATCATGTTGCGGTAATAAGCATCGGCAATTTTTTTTATTTCCGATTCCGATTTTTCGGGAAACGCATTTTTCAGGTTGGTGTAAATTACTTTTTTGCGATAGCCAATTGCATTTCTCATTAAAAGCACCAGCACATCAGATATAAAATGAATAACCCAAAATGGCAAGAGTGAAAATAGAAAAAATGGAATGGCAATAAAAAAGTAATACCACCTAAAGGGTGGTATACTATGAATTACTGCTTGTTTAGGTTGAGCCATTAACCAACTTATTTCCCTTTTTCATTTCCAGCACCTGCTCCTCCTGTATAGGATGATAAATCACGGTCAAAAAGATACATACCGCCTTTGTCGTTGCCAATCAGGTTGAGTTTGTCAAGGATGTTTCTGGCCAATGCTTCTTCTTCAATTTGCTCAGCTACATACCACTGCAAAAAGTTGTGGGTGGTGTAGTCTTTTTCTTTCAAACAAATTTCAACAAGGCCGTTGATCTCATTTGACACATTTACTTCGTGTTTCAGTAAATCTTTAAATACGGCATCAAGTCCTTTGTATGAAGTAGTAACTGCAGCCAAAGCAGGAATTTTTGCTTTGCCACCTCTTTCGTTTACATACTTCACCAACTTGAGCATGTGTGTACGTTCTTCATCAGAGTGTTGGTAAAAGAAATTGGCAACGCCATTGTATCCATTGTTTTCGGCCCATGATGCCATTGCCAAATAATATTGTGATGATGCAGCTTCAAGTTGTATTTGCTTGTTGAGTGCGGCTTCTATTTTTGTATTTAACATGATTTTTTAAATTTATTTGTTCAAAGGTAAATAATTTCTCAGGTACGTATTACACCGGGTCTGAATTCTTTGGTGAGTGGTGCATGATTGGCTGCTTCAATCCCCATCGAAATCCATTTGCGTGTATCAACAGGATTGATGATGGCATCCACCCATAACCTTGCTGCAGCATAGTACGGACTCATTTGTCTGTTATATCTATCTGTTATCAATTTGAGTAAATCAGCGTGCTTTTTTTCATCTACCAATTCGCCTTTTGCTTTCAGCGAAGCTTCTTCAATTTGCAACAATACTTTGGCGGCTTGCTCGCCACCCATCACGGCAATTTTTGCATTGGGCCATGCTGCTATCAGTCGTGGGTCGTAGGCTTTGCCACACATGGCATAGTTGCCGGCACCATAAGAATTTCCGGTGATGATGGTAAATTTAGGAACCACCGAATTGGCTTGTGCATTTACCATTTTAGCACCATCTTTTATGATGCCTCCATGTTCGCTGCGGCTTCCTACCATAAATCCAGTTACGTCTTGAAGAAATACCAAAGGAATTTTTTTCTGGTTGCAGTTCATGATAAAGTGAGCAGCTTTATCAGCCGAGTCTGAATAAATCACACCGCCAATTTGCATTTCCATGGGATTGTCATTGGCGCTTTGTTTTGGTTTTTTGGCTTTCACTACCAATCGGTTGTTGGCCACAATACCCACCGCCCAACCGTCAATGCGTGCGTAACCGCAAATAATGGTTTTGCCATATAGCTCTTTGTAGGCATCGAAACTACCCGCATCTACCAGTCGCTCGATGATTTCCATTACATCAAACGGCTTGGTAAAATTGGATACTGCTTCATACACATTGTCCATTGATTTTGCGGGAGCCACAGGAGCTATGCGGTTAAAACCGGCTTTTTCATAGTCGCCAATTTTATCCATAATGCGTTTGATTCTGTCCAAACATGCAGCATCGTTTTCAAATTTGTAATCGGTTACTCCACTGATTTCGCAATGTGTGGAGGCACCTCCCAATGTTTCATTGTCTATGTCTTCGCCAATGGCTGCTTTTACCAAATAGCTTCCTGCCAAAAATATCGATCCGGTTTTGTCTACAATCATGGCTTCATCGCTCATGATTGGTAGGTAAGCACCACCTGCTACACAACTTCCCATTACGGCTGCAATCTGGGTAATGCCCATGCTGCTCATCACAGCATTGTTGCGAAACATGCGACCAAAATGTTCTTTGTCGGGGAAAATTTCATCCTGCATAGGCAAATACACACCGGCACTATCCACCAAATAGATGATGGGCAATTTATTTTCAATCGCAATTTCTTGGGCACGCAAATTCTTTTTGGCTGTAATTGGAAACCAGGCTCCCGCTTTCACGGTGGCATCATTGGCCACAACCAAACATTGTTTTCCGCTTACATATCCCATTTCCACCACCACACCACCACTAGGGCAGCCGCCTTGCTCTTCATACATATCAAGTCCGGCAAAGGCGCCAATTTCGATGCGTGGTTTATCTTTGTCGAATAAATAATCAACCCGCTCGCGGGCAAGCATTTTGCCTTTTTCTTTTTGTTTGGCTGCGGCTTTTTTGCCTCCGCCTTCGTATATTTTTTCTAGTCTTGTGTTTAGTTCATTTACAAGTTCTTGCATGTATATATTCTCCTTTTTTGGATGTAAGCAAAACTATGATACCTGAATGAAAATAAAAGGGAATTTGCGGGGTTATGAAAAAAAGTTAGTTTTGCGCCCGGCAGGCCTGCACTAGCAGCTCCCTCTAATCCCCCAGGACAGGAATGTAGCAAGGGCGTGAGGTTGTAGCGCTGAGATGTATGGCTTGCCTTTTTTGTTTAATCGGTTTTTTCAATATCCGCTTTTGGATTTTCTTCCTTCACACCTCTTTTATAAATAATCAGTCCATTCAGAAAATTTCGTAAAATCTGATCTCCCAATGGCTTAAAGTTTGGGTGATCTTCGCTGCGAAAAAATGCAGTAAGCTCACTTGTGGTAATTTTAAAATCAACCAAACTTAGAATTTCTACTATATGCTCATTGCGTAAATGCAACGCCACACGTAGTTTTTTTAAGATGTCGTTGTTGCTCATAACCGTTTCTATTTTGCAACCGGAAGCTTGCGGTAGGTGAAGTTTCCATTGGCATCGCGTATTTCAAATACATAAATTCCCTGAGGCAAATCAGCGAGCGAAATTTGGGTGTCCTGGTTATTTATTGCAATGGTTTTTACCAGCTTTCCATCAATGGTCATGATATTAACCTGATTGATATATGTGTGTTTGCTGCTCAGGGTTACATATTCGTTGGCAGGTGAAGGATACAGGCTGATATCATTTGTATTGGCAGCTAATTCAGATTTTCCTACCGGAAATTGTGAAGTGAAATTGAACTCAAGGAAAGTACCGAAATCAGAATTAAATGTGCGCAATATTTGTATTGGCATTTGTGCAGTCACAAATCTGACTGTTCCACTACCTTCACTTTGCTGCGCCCAAAAGCTCAATCCATTTTTTCCGCTGTCTTCAAAACGGAAAGTAAAACAACCCGCTGTATGTTCAAAAGTGTCGCGGTGTAAAGTGGTGGCTTGAGTAAATGTGCGTGAGAAAATAACTACACCTTCGCTATTGCGCAGTGTGTAATTATTTTGTTCTGGCCTGTTATTGGTTCGTGTTTCAATAATAAACCTTACAGGCAATGTTTGCGGTTTTACAAATGCAGTTTTTAGGATATTATTAGTTGCATTTCCATCATTTGCGCCATTTACATTTACCAACGTAACCGTGAAAGTATTGTTGGTATTGTTGGCAGGCCAAAACAACCAAGGTAAGGTAATGTCAACCTCTTTGTCTGCTTCCAAATTTCCTTTCCAATTAAATTCTTGCTCGGTTCCATCACCAATACGGTAATGAATAAGCGCTTGGGTAATGGGCGTTTTACCAAAGTTCTTCAATACTACTTTGGCATTGTCGCAAATTGGATTGGTGCGGTTGTGCCAAAAGTTGCTGGTAGGTGCTTTGATGTCTTCAATGCCACCATCCAATTCATAATTGTATTCGTTGTAATAAACCAGTTGTACGCCAATATTATACGATGCGTCACCGTTGGCAATAAATGCTTCCATGTCCATATCAAATGTATTGGTACTTCCCGGAGCTACATTTAAGGCATATTCGTAAACGGGAACTTTCTCACCCGGGCACCAGTTTGATCGGTCGTAAATCCATGTGCCGGGCTGATTGAAAATGGCATTTTTGCCGCAATCATCTTTCCACACAGCTTGTGTTGCAAACATTGAGCCATTGAGTTTTAAGAAATAATTTTTTGAACAAAACTCTGAACATCCCTGGCTGCTTTCGGCACCATGTCCGGTGATGTACACTTTTGCTTTCACATATTTGGCATCAGCAGGTACAGTAAATGTTTTTGGTGTGAGGTAGTTTTCTATCGAATTATTTGCCCTTCCATAAGGGAATCCGCCATTGTACACATTTTCAACTTGTATCGCCTCTCGTGCAGGCTCTCCCTCAACCATCAGTACATCCATGGTGGCAGTAAAGCCATACGAATAGCCTTGGTATTGGATACGCAATTGTACTGAGTCGTTTAATAAGGATGCATAATCTGTAATGTCATAAACATAGTCATACTTAAATGTTTTAGGGAAACTTGCCGCATAGGGAGAAATAAAACGGCCAATTTCAATATCATTTATTACCTCAAATACATTGTAATATGGCGTGTTTTGTAAAACAATTTTATTGGTTTTAGGCACCCAAACCGAATCTATTTTTGCTCCGGTAGTATCAAAGGTATATTGATAAAATGCAGCTGGCCACACCCGCAGTGAGTCTGTTGGTTTGGTTGGAAACAGTGGGTCGTTATACAATACCAACAACAATTGTGTGGTTGCTACCAAGTTTGCTTGTTTGGTTGTGGCATTAAATACATTGTTATAAGTGGTATCGGTGCTGTAAAGAACAGAATCTTTTACTTGACCATTCACCCTAAAGTTTGGCGCTTGCATCAACGTTGAATCCAACTTTCCGGTTCTTTGCCTTGCAAATAACCTGATGGTATAATCCCACTCACACTGTCCATTGCTTAAGCAACCAAGTGTGTATTTCAACCAAATGCGTTGCGATTTTGGCGTAGCAGGATCAACATATACCCATTGGTCAAAATTGCCGTAACGGTTCATGTGGAAATTATTGAATACATTAATTTTAGTAGTATCGCCTACTGCTGCAAATAATTGTGATGAAGCGAATAAAAAGATGAAGAATAGTTTTTTCATATGGAAATGTTAAAAAGCAAATGTAATGAGTTAATGCGATAATGTGTGAATGTGCAAATGAGCGATTATTTTTTTGCTTTTGGCGGTTAGCCTGTAGCCATAAAATTAATCTTGTAACCTTTGTAAGCTCGTTAATAATTTATAATAAATCACGAATCACGCCTTTGGAGCGACAAGTAATGAATGTCGAATATCGAATGTCGAATCAAACCTTCTAACCGCTACACAATACCCAAATCAAATATATCAGCTATG
>JBIINH010000087.1:0-9083 GCA_044337585.1 Bacteroidia bacterium | reverse complement strand
TGCTTATTTTTTAGTGCTTCATGATAAATATGTACTGCATAATCTGTTGTGCCACCACCGGGAGCAGATTTGTAACCAATTAACCCTGGATATCGGATGCTACGCACATCTACTCCATGCTTTTGGTGGTAATATTCGCAATAGCGTTCGCCAGCTTGCTTGCTGATACCATAAATGGTATTTGGCTCCATTACGGTATATTGAGGTGTGTTGTCTCTGGGTGTAGTCGGTCCAAAAACTGCAATAGAACTTGGCCAATAAACTTTTTTAATGAGTTTTTCTTTTGCAGCATCCAAAATGGAAAATAAGCCTTCCATATTCAGGTCCCAGGCCAATCGCGGATTTTTTTCAGCTGTTGCAGATAGTAGTGCAGCCAAAAGATATACCTGAGTGATTTGATGTTTCTTCACAATTTCAAGAAACCTGTTTTTGTTCATAACATCCAACTCTTCAAATATTCCTATTTGATTGGAAAGTGGACGAAGGTCGGAAGTGATAACGTGGCTGTCGCCATAAATTTTTCGAAGTGCCTCTGCCAATTCAATTCCAATTTGACCATTGGCACCGATAATAAGGATGTTTTCAGTTGACATATTAATTATCTAAATAGGATGCGATTATACGGATTTATTGTTTCACAATACGAAAACCATCAGCAATCGTTTTACCTCTATATTCCAAGCCATTATATATTTCGGTTGAACAAGGGATATTGCCATCCCAGCATTGCTTGTTGGGTTCAGTGGTATAAATAGTTCCATTTGGTAGTTGATGTGGAACCAATATATCGGTTGCGTAAGGCTCAGGTTTTAAAAGTATTGATGAAAGGCTTTTTTGCCGCAAATGCATATTGATAAACAATATCATATTTACACATAGTAACAAACTGCAAATTGGGATTGCATAATACGTATAAGAAAACTTAGTTTTCCATAATCCCAAAGCCAAACCGATTGTAAACACAATATAGCCAAACATAAACCGAATGGCAGGCGCTTGACTAAACCAAATTACAAAACCAATCATCACGGTTGCAATGACAATCCATTGCAACGCACTTATTTTCCTTCTAACATACACAATGAACATGAGCGATACCAAAAAAGAGGCCAGAAGGGTCACGCTAAATAAATCAAGGTGCAAAAGCCATTTTGGAAACCATTCGACAAACTTCATGGATAATGCTGTTTCCAATTCAATACCCGGTGCACGCTCATTGGCAATATTTATATTTCGCTCGTAATCCAATATTTCACTTGGTACGGTCCAGTCGGCTGCAAGCACATGCGTAACTTTTAATGGATATACCAAATAGCCTGATTGAATATGGTTTGTGTATAACCAAGGGATATATATAAGCAGGCTTATTAATATGATGAAGAAGGTAAATCGCTGTTGAAATAAAAATATATAAACCACATAGCAAGCAGGGATAAGCAATGCAATGGCTGATAGTTTTATGGTAGGCATAGCAATTAATAGCATGCAAATAAGCATTTGCCAATGCAAACTTCGTCTTGGTTGGCTAATAAACTCATGAAGTAGAATTAATGTAAAAACGGTAACAGCATAATCATTAGTCACAGCGCCAACATATTTTCTAAATCCCATTAGCATCAGGTAAACCAACGCCACAATTTTTACTAATGGATACCGGTCATTCCTTGAAGGAGAAAAATATATTCCAGATAGCAACAGCAATAGTGCATTTAAAATATACACAGATTTTAATCCAAAAAAATGTAATCCAAAAAAAGCTTGTAAGGAAAACCAAACTGAATTGTTTGCCAATTGCCGCCTTAAATTACCTAAACCAGGAATTGTCTTGTGTGTTTCTATCCATTGAATGGCCTGAAGATGGTAATCAGCGATATCGCCTACTCCTGCACGTCCGGAAACATTTATTAATGCACACAAGAATAGAAAAGTATAGAATGCATAATCCCTTAAGTGGCTTGGTGATGAGATCGAAATGGAAGATTTGAGCAAAACAAACATTGATAGGTTGAACACCCAAATAAGCACATGCGATTCATAACCAATTCCAATAAATAAATGAAACACTTGAAGCAGGATTCCAATCCAGATTAGCCCTATTAAAACAGTAATTACAGGAGATACATGAATGCGTGAGCGACTATAACGAAATAGAATAGATTGAAATATTGAGCCACTGATATAGCAAGTAAACAAGGCATATATTAAAACCAGTCCACTAACAAGCATCTATTGTTTTTTACGAGCTTGCATAAATGTAAATCCACCTACAACCAAAATTCCACCATACAGTAATAAAGAGGAAATCAACGAAATTCCTTCGCCTTTGGTTACTACTTCTGGTTCGAATTTGAAAACAACTTCATGGTTTCCGGCTGGTAACTTCATGCCACGCAGCACATAATTGCAACGGAAGTGTGGTTGCAATTGCCCATCAACGTAAGCATTCCAGCCATTTTCGTAATATATTTCCGAGAAAACAGCCAATTGATCGGTTGCAGAACTAGAAGTATAGGTTAATTTGTTTGGCGCATAAGATGTAAGTTTAATACTGGCAGCCGAATCAGTGGTTGTTTTAAAATCTGCCAATTGCCCGCGGAATCGTTCATCGATTAAAACAGTAGATTTGGCGTCTATAGTTTTTAATGAATCAATTTCAGCATCCGCATTGGGTACCCAAGCGATTTGATTAACAAACCATGCATTTCCATTTGCATCCGGGTTTGTTTGTGGAATAAGGTTTTGACGGGAACTGTCGGATACGATAAAATATTTTACATTCAACATATTGTAAGCCTCTGGATTTCCTTGGGCTAAGTGAAACTCTATTAGCTCTTGATACCTGCGCATTTTGGCACCATGATATCCTCCAATGGATTTGTGCCAGTAAGATGTCAAGGCATCCTGATCCAATCTTTGGGTGGTATTAAATACCCGGTAATGCAAATCTTTGTCTTGCAAAATGAATTCATCTGCAGGGGATTTTGGAAAAGCATCATCCAGCCGTGTACGTTTCTTTTCAAAATCTTTGTCGTTAAGGTATCTTTTATCTATTCCCCATAAATCAACAACTACCAAACCTATAAGCACTAATCCTGCTATTTGGGAAGATAATTTTTTGATGATAAATGCCCACACCAAACCGAATGTAAGCAATATGAAGGCCAGCGAGCGAATGGCATCTGATTGTCTGAGTTTTTCGCGTCCGGCATAGATTACATCCATGGGGTAATTTGCTTTTATCATTTGTTCATCAACCTCGGCATTAACAGAAACAAGCCCGGGCATCAATATGAAAAGCAAGCAAATGCCGCCCACTACACCTAAGCTGTATAGTATTTTCTTTTTCAATTCTGCAAGAGGCATTTTGGTTTCGTTTAATTCTTTAGCAGCCAACAATGCCAATAAAGGAAATGTGGTTTGGGTGATGGCAAGAATAAAAGTGACAGATCTGAATTTGTTGTAAAGCGGAAAGTTGTAAAAAAATAAATCGGTGAGGCCCATAAAATTTTTACCCATAGATAACAAAACAGCCAATGCAGAAACAGCAAGAATCCACCATTTCATCGGGCTTCTGATTATGAACAAGCCCAACACAAATAAGAAACAAATAACTGCACCATAATATATAGGCCCAGCTGTAAAGGGTTGTTCGCCAAAATAAGCAGGGGCTCCAGTCGCTAACTCTTTTGCCATGCCAATACCAGCTTGTTTATAATGTTTGGTTAATATTTCATGTGAATGCGGATCACCAGCATTTGCACCTCCATAAAAATTTGGAATAAGAATGGTTAAGGGTTCTGCAGTGCCATTGCTCCATTGCAAAGCATAATCTTTATCTAAGCCATTTGATTTTACAGTAGCATAATCATCACCTTGTGCGGTTTTGGTAAGCTCACTTTGTCCGCGAATACTGTATTTGCCATACTCTTCAGTAGCCATCAAACTGGTGGCATATGTGCCAACTCCAACAACTGCGGCCACTGCCAGGTATATTCCTGAAAATACAAGATTCTTTATGGTTTTTTCCCTAACGGCAATGATAATTTCTGCAATCATCCACACCATTATCATCATCATAAGGTAATAGGTTATTTGCAAGTGACCTGCCGTAAGCTGAAACGAAAGCGCAATACCTGTCATAAGCGCACCCAACAGGCGATGCTTTTTAAGTGTGATTTGTATACCTGCAAGCACCAAAGGGATATATGCAATGGCATTTCCTTTCCCTACGTGTCCGGCATCAATATTGATAAAATTAAAGGTTGAGAACATAAATGCCAATGCACCAGCAATAGCCCACCAAGCACTTACATCAAAAGCTAATAAGAGGATGTAAAAACAAATAAATAGCAGAAAAAGCGTATCAATAGGGTTTGGAAGCATTTTACTAAGCATTAAACTGATGCTATTGGTAAAATTATTTTTGTAAGTTGGACCAATCAAATAATTAGGCATTCCTCCAAAAATACTATTGGTCCAATACGTGCGCTCTCCAGTGCTTTTTTCAAAATCGGCAATTTCATGATAGGTTGCTTGCCACTGTTTTACGTCAAATTGCTTGAGCACTTTACCCGAAAGCACTGGATTCATGTAGGCGTAAATAATAAAAAAACCAATAATTACGGCCACCACATGCGGAAACCACTTAGTTTGAATGAGCTTGTTCATATGAATTTATTCAATAAAGGATTCGAATATATTGTTTGCTTTTGATTACCCAAAGTATGATAAAAATCAATTAGGATTTTTGATTTGTCAAAGCCTTGTCAACTTCGCGCATTTCCTTTGCTTAGGCTGTGTAGTGGGGCTTTAGTGTTGTAACATTGCGCCACAAATTTTTAAAAAACATATAATCATATAACCATGCGTAAACTCTTACTAATTATTGCCGCTCTGTACTCAGCTGCATCATTCTCACAAGTTACAAAAGATTCCATATCAATGGGAAGCGGAAATCCAAGCTACCCACTAGATGTATATTATAATTTAACAACTGGTGCCAAAGACACTGTCCGCAATACCAATTGGCATTTGTCATTTGCAGTGCGCTCAGCCATGCCTCCAATGAATGTGGCTCGAGCAGCTGCAGTTCGGATCAATGAAGCCAGAGGTGTAAATGTTTACATGCCTTCAACATCAAGAAGCTGGAATAATTTTGATACCGCAGGATGGAGAACATGGACAAGACCGCATGACAGCGACAGCTCATGGGACATTGGCGCTTTCAACCAAGGGTATAATGTGCAAGCATTCAATTTTGGATGGGGAAATTACAGCATGACAACAAGAGATATTGATGGTACAAAAACCTTTTTGATTCGTATTGCAAACGGACCAAATAGTATCTTCAAAAAATTCAGAATTGAAAAATTGGTATTCGATACGCTGTGGTATGCTGTCATTGCAAACTTAGATGGAACCGATAGCAATGCCATTTTCATTGACAAATCAGATTTTCAAGGCAAGTTGTTTGCTTATTACAATATCACCACTAACACGGTTATTGACCGCGAGCCTTCAACACCATGGCATTTATTGTGGAGTCGCTATTTCACCAAAGTAAATGCATTTGGCATTGATACTTTTTATACCGTAACCGGTATTCTTCAACACCCAACCGTTGTTTCTACAAAGTTTGCAGGATTTTTAAATGATTCATTAGCATACGAAATAGCCTCGCCTTTAATGACAAACCGCATCAGTAATATTGGATGGGATTGGAAAGTATCTCCTCAAGGCCCTCCTAGCACTACGCCATGGGAATTGATTGATTCGTTAAGCTTTTTTGTGAAAACTCAAGGCATGGTTGATACCGCTTTCAAAATTATATTTACCAAATTCACAGGTCCTAATCCACAAATTACTGTTTTCAATAAATCATTGGTTGCAAAAACTTTGCCTCCTGTAGGTTTGGCACGTCAACAAATGGCATCTTTTAATGTCAACGTATTTCCTAATCCTGCAAATACGGCATTGGAATACAATTTCAATACGACAGCGACAACTGCAAATATCACCGTATATGATATAACAGGTAAAATGGTTGAGTCATCTACGATTAGTAAATCATCTGATGGATTTAGCGGAAAGATTGATGTGAGCACCTACAATAAAGGAATGTACTTTATACATATTCAAACAAACGAAGGAACGAAAGCTGTTCGTTTCATGGTAAACTAAAGATTGAACTTTAATCATTCATATCATTTTATCAAAACAATATTTACTGCTATTGCAGTAAATATTGTTTTATACGGGCATGCCCAAACCGATACTTCATCAACGATACACGAAATGAATGACGTAGTAGTTACCGGACAATATGGAGAAGGAAGTATTAGCCAATCAGTTTATAAAGTTAAAGTCATTGATACACGTAGAATCGAGTTGCAAGGAGCAGTAAACATTGGTCAAGTTTTACAAAATGAACTAAACGTTCGTATTTACAATGATCCTGTGCTTGGCAGTGGCTTGAACATTCAGGGAATAGGCGGACAGAATATTAAAATTATGGTAGATGGTGTACCCGTGATTGGTCGAGAAGGTGGAGCCATTGATTTAAACCAAATCAACGTGAACCGCATCGATAGAATTGAAATGGTTGAAGGTCCAATGAGTGTAAACTTTGGAACAGACGCTTTGGGTGGAGTCATTAATATTATTACCAAAAAAGATGTAAAGCCGATATATACCTCTCAACTCACTACTTACTATGAAACAATTGGCCAATACAATATTGGATTAAACAATTCATTCAGTATCCAAAAATGGAATATACAACTGAATGGTGCACGTAATTTTTTTGATGGATACAACACACCGGCTGATAGCCGCAATCAACTTTGGAAACCACGCGAGCAATATTTTGGAGATGCATCCATTGGCCGTCAATTTAAAAATGCATCTATTCGATATCAATTTCAAGCATTTGATGAAAAAGTAACCAATAAAGATTCAGGAGTTATCTCTCCTTGGAGTGCGTATGCCATCGATCAATATTATTTTACAAGAAGACAAGCACACAGTATATTCTACAACCAACGGATTGACAATCACTACACCATAAATATCGTGGCATCATCCAACGACTACAGACGTGTGCGCAATTCTTACCGAAAAGATTTGGTTTCACTCGAAGAACAACTCATTCCGAGTGATGAAATGCAAGATACTTCCTACAATAAGCTTTGGATGAGCAGGGGCTCGGTATCACGCAATGTGAAAAATGCCCGATTAAACTATGAAGCAGGATACGAGATTAATCTTGAAACTTTTGAAGGCGACCGTATCTTGAATGGTAAGCAACAGATGGATGACTATAATGCCTTTGGAAGTGTGGAGTGGAAAGCAAGTGGCCGACTGCTTATTCGTCCGGGTGTACGGTATATTTACAATACACAGTTTAATGCCCCGCTTGTGCCTTCGGTAAATATGAAATGGGATGTCAACTCATTTACCCAACTTAGGGCTTCCTATGCCAAAGGATTCAGGGCGCCATCTCTTAAAGAACTCTATCTTGATTTTGTAGACCCAAGTCATAATGTTCAGGGAAATCCTAATTTGGATGCAGAAACATCAAACAATTATCAACTAAATATGCAAATGCAATGGAGCAAGTTTGAAAGGGTATTTAGGGTAGAGCCGGGTGTGTTTTTCAATGACATTAGAAACCGAATTGATTTGGTTAGATTAAGCTCATCATCTACCGAAGTACAATATTTCAATATCAACGAATTTCAAAGTGGGGGTGCTACCATCAATACCGAATACCGTGCGCCACACTATACCTATGTGTTGGGTTATGCCTTCACCGGAACACGTTCTGCATACAATAATCAAATTCAAGAAATACCGGTAAATTATAGCCATGAGGTGCGATTCAACCTCACGTATAAATTAATTAAGTATGGAGTCAACCTTTCGAGTTTTATAAAATACAACAGCCGCATTATCATCAATCAATACAACATGGTTAACGGGGTGTATGAGCAAGGATTTATTAGTGGCTTTACCTTGTGGGATATCACTGCCAATAAAACATTTTTTGGTAAAAAACTCGAAACTACAATTGGTTTTAAAAACATCCTTAATATTGAGAATGTTGATGCCAGTATCGCAGGAGGTGTACATTCCTCCTCGTCAAATTCAGCAGCAACAGCAATGGGTAGAACATTCTTCATTTCATTAAAATATAATATCTTTTGGAAATCATGACGCGTCATATTCGTACCTATATATTTTTGTGTTTAGCAACAATTGCATTTGCATCTTGTGAAAAGCCTGATGAGCCCGTTACCTTACCTCCTATTCCGGAAGGTGTGGAGCTAAAAGAAATTCCGATGGGCGAAACTTATGACAGGCAAATATTTTATAACCTGCAAACAGGCCAGCAATTTGTTGCCGATATGAATCAATGGGACCTGCAATTTGAATCAGGACCTAATGGGCGAATGGTGATGATGAACGGAGGCAGAGAAGTGCTTGCGGCTAATTCAGGAAAAACAGCATTTGGTCAAGTTTCTGCCGCGCAACTTGCATGGCATTGGGACAGAACCAGCGGACATCCAGATTCGATTTTTCTTTCAAGGTGCTACGGAACTCATCCAAACGATACTGTTTATGTAATTGATAGAGGAGCGCGTGTTGCCGAATCCGAAAGGTATTTTCAAATTAAGTTTATCCATGTAGATGCCAATAAATACAAAATTGAAATTGCGGATATAAACGGAAATAATGCCAAGATTATTACTATACCTAAAGACCACCAAAAGCTGCATGTCTATTTTACTTATACCAATGGTGGGACGGCATTAAACTTTGAGCCCTATATTCAGGATTGGCATTTTTGCTTTAAAAGATACAGATGGGTATATTATGAGTATTCTCCACCTTTACTATACACTGTTGTAGGTGTTTATATCAATCCTCACAAAGTAGAAGTTGCTGTAGATAGTTCAATGGCATTTAATGACATTACACAGTATCACGCTTTGCAAATGACCTTTAGCAGCAAGCAAGATATTATTGGATTTGAGTGGAAATGGCCTGATTTTACTGCATCAGGTGTTAGGTATATTTGCAGA
>JBIINH010000227.1:0-2540 GCA_044337585.1 Bacteroidia bacterium | reverse complement strand
GATGGGGTTTACCTTATTTCCATTTTTTATAACTTCATAATGTAAGTGCGGAGCAGCCGATAAGCCTGTATTGCCAACATACCCAATAAGCTCACCTCGTTTGATAGTTTTACCGGGTTTGGCAACAATGCGCTGCATGTGCGCATACAAACTTTGGTAACCAAACCCGTGGTTTATAATGACGTGGTTACCATAACCGCGATGTCCCATTTCTATATTCTCTACACGTCCGTCACCTGTTGCATAAATAGGTGTTCCGGCAGGAGCTGTAAAATCTATTCCCGAATGCATTTTATAGGTTTTATAAATCGGATGCACACGGTATCCATAGCCCGAAGCAATATGTTTCAGCTGTTTGTTGCTAATTGGCTGAATGGCTGGAATGGATGCTAAAAATTCCGACTTACGTTCAGCAAGTTTGGCTATTTCGTCAAAAGATTTGGATTGGATGTATACTTCAGCATTCAACTCATCTACTTTTTGACTAAGACTTACAATAGCAGCTGAATTTTCAAAGCCGGTCAAGTCGCGGTATCGGTCAGTTCCACCAAATGCTGATTTTCGAATGGAAGGAGAGATGGGATCTGCTTCAAATATGGCTCTATAAATCGAGGCATCGCGTTCCTGCATTTCTCCAAGCACTTCTCGCAGTTGATTAACCTTCTTATCCAATAAGGCCGTTTGTTTTTTATATTGCTCCAATTCACGTTTTAACAGTCGTTCTTTAGGAGAGTCCAGGTATTTATATAATATTAGCAGAATAAAAGCAGCAAAAACAATGGATGCAGATACAAAACCAAACACACGCAATGCCAATAAACCAATATTGGTTTTCACCTTTTCAAAATCAAGGCTGTGTGGATTGTAAAAGTATTTTATTTTTGCCATCCCTTTGCTTTGGGTAAACCCGTAAAGGTTGCGAAAATAGGCAATTCAGGTAATACATCAAATCATATATACTAAACATACAGATAATCAGCTACATGACCAGTTCAGACATACGCAAAACCTTTCTTGATTTTTTTGCCTCTAAAGGCCATACCATCATGCCTTCTGCACCCATTGTGGTGAAGAATGACCCTACGCTCATGTTTACCAATGCGGGCATGAATCAGTTTAAAGATTGGTTTTTAGGAAACGAAACTCCCAAATACAAACGGGTAGTGGATACCCAAAAATGCTTGAGGGTTAGTGGCAAACACAACGACTTGGAAGAAGTAGGCGTAGATACTTACCACCATACCATGTTTGAAATGTTGGGAAACTGGAGTTTTGGCGATTATTTTAAGAAAGAAGCAATTGAATGGGCTTGGGAATTGCTTACCGAAGTGTACAAGTTGCCCAAAGACCGCTTATATGTTACCGTTTTTGAAGGCGATGCCAAAGAAGGCCTGGCATTTGATCAGGAAGCTTTTGATAATTGGGCAAAGTGGATTGACAAAAGCCGTATCCTGAATGGAAATAAAAAAGACAATTTTTGGGAAATGGGCGATACCGGCCCATGTGGCCCATGTAGCGAAATTCATATCGATTTGCGTCCTGATGCCGAGCGTGCCAAAACAGATGGCGCAGCATTGGTAAATAACGACCACCCGCAGGTAATTGAAATTTGGAACAACGTGTTCATGGAGTTTAACCGAAAAGCGGATGGCTCATTGGAAAAACTTCCCGCCCAACACGTAGATACCGGAATGGGATTTGAGCGATTGGTGCGCGCCATTGAAGGCAAAAGTTCCAACTACGATACGGATGTATTTGTACCCACCATTCAGTTTATTGAAAAACACTCAGGATTAAAATACGCTTTTAGCGATAGCAAACAGGATATTTCCATGCGCGTAATGGCCGACCATATTCGTGCCATTTGTTTCACCATAGCAGATGGACAATTGCCAAGCAACAATGGGGCAGGCTATGTCATACGCAGAATTTTACGCAGGGCAGTGCGCTACCAATACCAGTTTTTAAATTTGAAAGAACCTTTCTTGTGCAAACTTGCCGAGCTCACAGCAGAACAATTTAAAAACGTGTTTCCGGAACTATATGCCCAAAAAGAATTTGTGGTGAAAGTGATAAGGGAAGAGGAGCAAAGCTTTTTGAGGACGTTGACATCAGGAATATTGCGTTTAGAAATAGAAATGTCTTCAGATGTTTCTGTAATCGGTAATGTAAAATCAGGTTGGGCTGTGAGTGCTGATCAAGTTACAGAAGAAACTCAAAAGCATAATAAGGGTAAATTTCTTTCAGGAGAGTTTGTGTTTGAGCTTTCAGATACCTATGGCTTCCCGCTTGACCTTACACAATTGATTGCTAGAGAATACGGATTTGAAGTAGACATAGCAGGATATGAAGCCGAACTTCAACAACAAAAAGAACGCAGCCGCAAAGCCACCGAACTCACCACCGATGATTGGGTAGTAATTGGAGAAGAAAACCCGACCTTGTTTTTGGGATATGACCAAATGGAGGCACCCATACACATTATCAAATACCGCAAGGTGAAAGCCAAAGGAAAAGAAAGCTACCAATTGGTATTTAAC
>JBIINH010000226.1:0-2550 GCA_044337585.1 Bacteroidia bacterium | reverse complement strand
TGTTTGCTACAATCAATTTTACCCACGTTGCTGAGCAAAAAAGGTATACACCGGGAAGTGATTACATGCCTC
Source organism: Bacteroidia bacterium (assembly GCA_044337585.1). Classification (GTDB taxonomy): domain Bacteria; phylum Bacteroidota; class Bacteroidia; order UKL13-3; family UKL13-3; genus CAYSBE01. The sequence continues at coordinate 2,478 of JBIINH010000226.1, read as the reverse complement.
CACCACCGGCCTATCAGGTTATTCATTTTAATTCAGGATTTGCATTTAAGGTGCACCAACAATTTTGGCAGGTAAGTTTTGGGATAAACAACCTAATGAACCAAACTTACCGCGATTATATGAGCCGCTTCAGGTATTTTACAGATGAAGCCGGACGTAATTTTATTTTAAGACTAACAATTCCATTTAACCAACTTTAAGAGTTTAACAACATGAAAAAAAATCTAATTTATTTGCTCACACTTGTAAGTGTTTTTGCTTTCTCTTGTAAAGATGACCACGATCACGATAAAGACGGTCACGATCACGATCATGAAAATGAACTTATAACTACGCTACGCGTAAGTTTAACAGACACTGCTACAGGGTTAGCTCAATCATTTACATGGAGACAACCCGGAGGACCGGGAACAGCTGTTACCATTGATACAATCAGACTAGCATCAGGGAAATTCTACAATGCTACAACAGACCTGCTTGATGAAAGTAAGAATCCGGTAAAGAGTGTGACAGCTGAGATTGAAGAATTGAAAAATGAACATCGCTTTATTTACACATCGTCTACTTCACGACTTACCACTACCATCACTGATTTTGACTCCAATAATCCACCATTGGAACTTGGATTAAGATGGAATGCCGTGACCTCGCAAAGCGGTGATCAAGCAGGGCAACTTCGCATTACGCTTAAGCATTACTCTGCCTCAAATCCGAAAACAAATGGACCACAAGCTGGCTCTACTGATATTGATGTAACTTTCCCTGTTATCATCAATTAAAATGGTTGGCATTGTGTGAAGCAAAGTGCAACTTTGCCGCCATGCAAAATTATGTAGAGGTGACTATTGAGTGTAATCAGGAAGTATCAGAAATGATAGGGGCCGAATTATTGGAATCTGGTTATGAATCAATAATTGAACAAGAAAAAGGTATTCTTACCTATATTTTAGAAACGGAATGGAATGAACAGGAATTGTTAGAAATCATTCGCAAATATGCAATTGACATGGCAGCTGTTCATTCCAAAACCGTTCCTAATCAAAACTGGAATGCACTATGGGAGTCGTCATATGAACCCATTTCTATTGATAAAAAGATACGTGTAAGAGCGCCTTTTCATGAAGCAGATGCAATCTTCAATTACGAACTTATTATTCAACCTAAAAATACATTTGGTACAGGACACCACGAGACCACTCAATTGATGCTTCAATTTATGATGGAAGAAAACTTTCAAAGAAAATCTATATTTGATTTCGGCTGTGGTACGGGTATATTGGGATTGATGGCACTGAAATTAGGAGCTATACAAGTAATTGGTAATGATATTGATGCATGGTGTACAGATAATATAAACGAAAATATGCAGCTCAACCAGTTGGAGGTATTTGAATTTCGACAAGGTGATTTATCGGTGATAAAAAGCGATGAACGTTTTGACGGTATACTTGCCAATATCAATAAAAACATCCTGATGGCAAATTTTGAAAAACTTGCCACCCATCTTAAAAGGGGAGGTTTTTTACTCATCAGCGGTTTTTACGAGCAGGATTTGGATGATTTAAAAAGTGCAGCTGAGATAAAAGGATTGTCATTTGAGATGCACCGTACCCTAAACAAGTGGTGTGCTGCCCGATTTAAAAAAATCTAAAAGGAATATATTTGATTAATTAAAACTGCACATTTGCAGAAAAGAATATAATTATGTACGGAAAGCTAAAAGCACATTTACAAAAAGAACTGACTGATATTGATGCAGCAGGATTATATAAACGTGAACGCATTATTGTTTCGGAACAAGGCGCAGAGATTACTTTGAACACGGGGCAGAAAGTGCTTAACTTTTGTGCCAACAATTACCTGGGCTTATCATCGCACCCGCGTGTGAAAGATGCCGCAAAGCGCACCATTGATGAACATGGATTTGGTATGAGTTCGGTTAGGTTTATTTGCGGTACGCAGGATATTCATAAGATTTTAGAGAAAGCTATTGCCGATTTTTACGGAACTGAAGATACCATTTTATATGCAGCTGCTTTTGATGCAAATGGTGGCGTTTTTGAACCTTTGTTTCAAGATGCAGACGCTATAATTAGTGATGAGTTAAATCACGCTTCCATTATTGATGGAGTTAGGCTGTGTAAAGCACAGCGCTACCGTTATAAAAATAACGATATGGCTGATTTGGAAACACAGTTGAAAGCGGCAAACGACAAAGGTGCCCGTTTCAAAATCATTGTAACCGATGGTGTTTTCAGCATGGACGGATACGTTGCGCAGCTTGATAAAATATGTGACCTGGCCGATAAATATGATGCATTGGTAATGACAGACGAATGCCACAGTGCAGGCTTTATTGGTAAAACCGGTCGTGGTGTGCCGGAACTCTGTAATGTAATGGGTAGGGTAGATATTATTACTGGCACATTGGGAAAAGCACTTGGAGGTGCCATGGGAGGATATACCACAGGTCACAGG
>JBIINH010000086.1:0-9130 GCA_044337585.1 Bacteroidia bacterium | reverse complement strand
GAAATATGGCGAAGCAAATATTGCCAAACTAAATGGCGAATTTGTGTATACCCCATTAGAGCGAGGCCGACCAGGCCGACCAATTTTAGTTGGAATTGGTAACTCATATTATACGCCATTAGATCAGATTTCGCCATACCTTCAAAAATGTGTACTAACGTGTGAGGATCCATCATTCTTTTACCACCGCGGATTTATTGATGAAGCGTTTCGACAATCGATAATTAAAAATATTCGCACCCGAAAATTTGCCCGAGGAGCAAGCACCATTAGTATGCAATTGATAAAAAATGTATTTCTTACCAGGGAGAAAACCCTGTCTAGAAAACTTGAAGAAATATTGCTTGTATACATTATTGAGAACAACCGATTGGTGAGTAAAGAACGCATGCTCGAAGTATATTTTAATATTATTGAATGGGGTCCAAATGTTTATGGAATCGGAGAAGCCGCTCAGTTTTATTTTAGCAAGCACCCTTCACAACTTAACCTTTCTGAATGCTTATTTCTTTCAACCATTGTTCCCCGTCCTAAAGGATTTATGTGGCGTTTTGATAAACAAGGATTGCAAAAAGAATTTGTAGGTAAGCAATACCGGTTTTTGAGCAATATTATGGTAAGAAGAAATGTATTGATGCCGGAAGATACAGCCGGTATAAACTTTCGTGTGCCAATCACCGGGCCGGCTAAGGAGTTTATCAAAATAACCCCTGACTCAACCAATATGGAAAGTGAACTCGAATTTGATGAAACGGGCCGGCTAAAAATATTGCAGGATGAAGAATAAACATATTTTAATACCTGTCATCATCATTGTATTGTTATACCTATTGGTGTGGAACAGCAACCTTTTCGGCTATATGCTTACGCCAGTTGTTACACTTGGGTTCATATTTGCATTGGCATCAATTGTACTTAAATCGGCTTCGCCTCCTCAGGTATTCGATAAAATGAGTTGGGATAAAATTACCTTATTGATAGCAGGTGTTTCAGTAGTTGGTTTATTTTTCTACGCCAATTATATCTTCACTAACAACCCAATTGATATTGCCAAATCAGATATCATTCCACTTATCAAAGAAGTATATGTTGATAGGTTTATTAAAGGACAATTTGTATACGACCGTGTAGTAGGATACGATTATAAAGATTGGACACCTAATTACCTGCCCATGCATTGGCTTCCATTTGTGCCTGCTTTAATTATGGATGTTGATCCACGTTGGGTGGCTTTCATCCTATTCATGTGCGTGCAGACTTGGTATATTGTTTCTGTCTTAAAATCCAACTTTAGCAATCTTGAGAAAAGAGTAAAAGTCTTACTCCCATTGATCATGCTATTTAGCGTAATGCACAAACAACAGAATTCATTTGCCCATTCAGTCGAATTGTTGATTTGCAGTTATTATATGTTGATAGCAATGGGATTGAACAAATACAATAACAGTACTGTTTCAGTAGGGTTCGTATTGACAGTTCTTTCAAGATATGTAAGTGTTTTCTTTGCACCTGTGTATGCTTTTCATGCGCTCTTATCAAACCGAATCAACGCATTCAAATTTCTATTTATATTGTTGATAGGAGTATTATTGTTATATGTGTTTCCATTTATGAGGAGTCATCCGATGATATTTTTTGATGGGGCAGCAGCATATGATATTGCTGCACTTGGAGAGTGGAAGGGGCAATCATGGCAAGCTGCCGGAGATCCACCATACCAGCTTTTTCAAGGATATGGATTTGCTTCTTGGGTATATATGTTTTATCCTGCCACAATGCTAGAAACAAAAATTCATTTTCTTAAGAATCTTCTTTTGTTGGTAATGATTTTAAATGTTGTTTTTGGCTTGGTGTATCTATGGAAGTACCGTCCGGATATGTCTTCATTACCTGCCTTACTTATTATCACATTAGGCGTATTCTTCTCTTTTGTTTTGGTGCCTTACAACTACCTTTATTGGAATGTTTTATTTTTATTGCCAATATCCACTATGCATATCAGGTGGTTTGAGCAAAAATAATATATATATATAAAGCTGCCTATTCATTTTTCCTTATTAATTGAGTGGCATAATGTAGTGTTTGAGATAGCCTAGTTATTCATATATTTGAACAAGAATCTAAACGCATGATAGATATTTCATTTGTAATTCCATTGTACAATGAAGAAGCAAACTTTCAGCAATTGGTGCAGCGGCTAAATCCAATCATGGATGGCTTACAGCCTTTGCAATGTGAAGTGGTTTTGATTGATGATGGAAGTAAAGATAGAACGTCCTATTTGATGAATGAATTGTCATTAGCAGATAAACGTTACCTGAGTGTGTTTTTATCAAGAAATCATGGGCATCAATTGGCCCTTTCAGCAGGATTAAGCTGCGCGCGTGGTAGCAAAGCGGTGATGATTTTGGATGGTGATTTGCAGGATCCGCCAGAAATGGTATTTGATTTTTTGAAATACTTGAATGAAGGATATGATGTCATTTACGGGGTTCGTAAAAAACGGAAGGAATCAATTATTAAAAAACTTGCGTATTGGGGTTACTACAGGTTGATGAATAATATTTCAAAAATTGATTTGCCGCTTGATAGCGGTGATTTTGGAATGTTGAGCCGTAAGGCTGTTACCTATTTAAATCAAATGCCTGAACAAAACCGATATATCCGAGGAATGCGAACATGGATTGGGTTTAAGCAAAAAGGAATTGAATATGAAAGATCAGCCAGGTTTGCAGGTGTTTCAAAATACAGTTGGAAAAAGCTGTTTGAATTGGCATATAGCGGTATTTTTAATTTCAGCAGTTTCCCAATAAAGTTTATTACCAGGATGGGGATGCTTACGATTGGTGTTTCTTTGGCATATTTTATTTATGTGTTAGTCGATAAAATTTATTTCAATAGTGTGCCACAAGGATTTACTGCGCTCATTTTTTCAATAATCATGTTTAGTGGAGTTCAACTTATTTCATTAGGTATTATTGGGGAATATGTGTTGCGCATTTACCAACAATCACAAAGCAGGCCGTTATTTATTATTGATAAAATAGTTGTGAATTCAGAACTTAAAGATGGACAAGAATTACTACGTTGAGTATTATAAACTGGAGCGCGAGAATTGGTGGTTTAAATCAAGACTCGAAATTATTCGTTCTCAAATAATGCTAATAGCAGCAGGGCGATATGATTTAAAGATTCTCAACATTGGTACAGCTACCGGTGCAACCTCCATAATGTTGCAAGAGTTTGGTTCAGTAAAATCCATTGAATATGATAAGGATTGCTATGAATTTGTAAAGCAAAGATTAGATATTGATTTAGAGATAGGTTCTATTCTTGACCTTCAATTTCCCAATGATGGATATGATTTGGTTTGTGCTTTTGATGTGATAGAACATGTGGAGGATGATAAAAAAGCGGTAGCTGAAATGCTTCGTGTATGTAAACCGAACGGAAATATCATGATTACGGTTCCAGCGTTCAATTTCTTATGGAGCAAACACGATGAAGTAAACCATCATTTCAGGAGGTATACATGGGCCATGCTGAAGCCATTATTCAATCATGAAAAAGTTGTGTTTCACTCGTATTTCAATAGCATATTATTTTTTCCGATAACAGCGGTTAGATTATTGGGGAAACTTATTCCTTTCAACAGAAAAGGTTCGGGATCAGATTTTGGCTTAGTAAATTCTCCTTTTTTGAACAATATTTTTTACCGACTTTTTAAATCAGAAAATATATTTCTTTCATCGGGAATTTCGTTGCCATTTGGCATTTCGTTGATGGCTATCGCTAGGAAGAATTAGTTAGTTATTGTAAATGATTTAGGGCTTTTTAAATACAATTACTTCTAACTTGTTTTTGCCTTGTATTGTGCTAAAAACAGTGTCTACTTGTAAATTCGGATGAGCGAATAACATATCTTTAGGGATATGTTCTTCTACTACCGAATACCAACTGTCCCAAATGATGAGCTGGCTATCTGCGATTGAATAGTTTGGTTTCAATGTTGAGATTTCATTCGAAAACCTGTTGCCCTTTTGATAAGGATCTATTTTTCCATAAAACGCAATACTTACATCAGAGTAATAAAACTGCTTATCCTGCTGATGGTTCAATAAATAAGGCACCACCTTATCGCGGTACAGCAACTGACTTTCGTCTATACTAAAATGTTTTTTGTATTTAAGAATATATACAGAGCCAACGTAACAAAAATATATCATGCCAATCAACACAACGGCATTGGTAATTTTAATTGCTTGGTGCTTTTTACCAAAATGCTTTAGTTGTTTATGTATAAAAAGTAAACCATCTATTGTGATGATAACCATAGCTGGAAATACAGCTATAAATACACGTGTAAGTCCCATATCGTGAAAAATACCCAGGTAGTGAAACACGGCATGAGATAAAATAAATGCAAGAAAACTTCCATAAACGATAAACCGGAAGTCAACAAATTTGATTAATGATTTCTCAATTATGATTCCCATAATTGTGTTGTATAAGTAAGCAATACAGCCAATGTAAAGCAGCACTGTTGATACAATACCAAATACACCCGGCATCGAATCAAAATAATGAAGAAAGGTTCCTGATTGGTAATTGCTTTGCAATGATGCATAAGGTATTTTATTAAATACCCAAAGGATATCGCCATAAACAGAATATCCCAATACCGCAATTACCAATTGGCCAAATAGAGCAAGTGGTAAAAGCAAATACTTTTTGTTGAGCAACAAAAACACACAAAAAACAATCAGAATGATAAGACCTTCTGAACGTGACAATGGAAGAAACGATGCGATGAGTATTGAAGGTACAAGCTTATTTTTATAAGCAAACCAAAGCGCTATTACAAAAAGCAAAGCAAATAAAGGTTCGGTAAGGCCGGATAGCATCACATAAATACCTTCAGGGGCACAAAAATAAATGGGTAACACCCATAGAGGATTAATATTGGAATGGGTTTTTACGATAGAAAATGTAAAGGCTATGGCTATCGTATATGCCAGCACATTAAAAAACTTAAGCCAATGCATACCCAACATGGCGAATGGCGAACTAAGCATGGTAAAAACGGGTTTTCCCCAATGGTCAAAAAATAAAAAAGGATGTTTCCAGGCATAATGGGCAATTAGGAAATGATTTATACTATCACCACCGCCATTTGTGCCATCAGTTAAAAATGCAACACTTGTTGCGCATGCAAACAATACCCCAAGAATGGCGAAAAAGTACAGTTGATGATTTGGTCGTTCAATGCTATGCTTTGAGGAATCCATATTTCAAGATGCAATAGATGGCCCTAAATCCATCTTTCCAGTTTATCTTTTTTCCCTCGGCATAGGTGCGACCATAGTATGATATACCTACTTCATATATTCTTATATTTTCAATCCGACTAACTTTTGCAGTTACTTCGGGTTCAAAGCCAAATCTTTTTTCAGTTAATGAGATGCCTTTGATTATGTCAGAACGAAATAGTTTATAGCAAGTTTCCATATCCGTTAAGTTAAGGTTGGTAGCCATATTCGAAAGGAAAGTAAGAAACTTATTACCGATGGTATGCCAAAAAAACAATATACGGTGTGGTTTACCGCCAATAAATCTTGAGCCGTATACCACATCTGCAAATCCATTTAAAATAGGCGCCAATAATAGATTGTATTCATTTGGGTCATATTCAAGATCAGCATCTTGAATGATTATGTAGTCTCCGGTAGCAACGTTGATGCCGGTATGCAATGCTGCCCCTTTGCCTTTATTCACTTCATGTGAAAAGAATTTGATAATAGGGTATTTATCACACCATGTCTTCATGACTTCTGCTGTATTATCTTTTGAGCAATCATTCACCACAATGATTTCTTTTTTGATATCAGCAATAAGGTTTACGGCCAAGACCTTTTCAAGAATAAAGCCAATTGTTTTTGCTTCATTGTAGGCAGGGATGATGATGCTAATTGATTTGATCATGTTACAAATATATTCGGATTGCTTTTACTACAAAACAGTTAACCAAGACTACTTTTTTAACAATCCAAAAAGTTCTTCGAGTGTGATTCTTACCAAACAGTGTTTTCCATCGGGAGATAGATAAGGTGTTGAGCAGGCAAAAAGTTCATCAATCAAATTAGTCATTTCGTCAACACTTAACATAGTACCTGATTTCACGGCAGCTTTGCGAGCAAGAGTTCTTGAAATTTTTTCGTTTCGCTCAGTAGTATTGTACGTTTGTTTTTTGTAACTATCTAGCAAATCTTCAATTAGTTCTTGTTCGTTTTGTGCGTGAAGTTCTGCCGGCATTCCATTTATTGAAAAAGTATTTTTCCCCAATTCATTTATATCAAAACCCAATATTTGCATTTGAGGCATCATCTCTTTTAGAAGCGCTTCGTCATGTGCATTAAGGGTAATTGTTTTTGGAAACAATTTTTGTTGTGTTGCCATTGGGTGTTGGCGAAATGCATTTAGGTATTTTTCAAACAATATGCGCTCGTGTGCAGCTTGTTGGTCGATTAGCATGATACCTGTCTTTATCTGTGATATAATCAGGCTGCCATGTATTTGCGTGATATTTCGGCTAGCATCTTCCTGTTGTTGAATTAATGTAGGTTTTGAAGCATTTGATTCTAATTGAATGAAATGGTGTCCGGATATGGTTTCTTTTTTGCGATTTAATACTTCAAAAAGTTCTTGCCAGTCGTTACGGTTTGATGGTTTACTAAAATCGTTGTTTGGAAATTTGCTGTTTCCAATATCATCGTTTAAGCGTGATGAGATTGGTGCATGCGTTTGAATGAATTGCTCATTGCTGGATGGCTCATAAATTGGAATATGGTATTGCTCTCCCAATGCACGTTTTACAACTGCTTTCACAATATGATACACCGAACGTTCATCTTCAAACTTTATTTCGGTTTTAGTAGGATGCACGTTGATATCAATAGCTGTTGGCTCCACTTCCAAGAAAAGGATATAGAAAGGAAATTGCTCTTTGCTAATCAGGTTTTCATAACAACTGTAAACAGCATGATTTAGATAGGCATCTTTTATAAATCGGTTATTTACGAATATGAATTGTTCGCCACGGGTACGCTTGGCAAATTCGGGTTTACCTACAAATGCGTGAAGTTTTACGATAGTAGTTTGCTCATTTAGTTCGATGAAATGCTCATTCAATTTATGTTTGAACATATCGGTAATTCGCTGCGCATGGGTTGTGGCAGCAAGCTTGTATACATCGTTTTCGTTATTATACAAACTCATCTCAATCATTGGATTGGCAAGTGCTGCACGGGTAAACTCATCAATGATATGACGCATTTCTACGGCATCACTTTTCAAAAAATTTCTGCGAGCGGGTATATTATAAAAAAGGTTTTTCACCAATATACTGGTGCCCTCTGCAACACCAATTGGTTCCTGGCTTTTTACTTCTGTACCTTCAATGATGATGCACGTTCCTGATTTATCTTGAGGTCGTTTGGTTCGAAGTTCTACCATTGCTACTGATGCAATTGAGGCCAAAGCTTCGCCACGAAAACCCATTGTTTTTACCTGGAAAATATCTTCAGCTTTGCTGATTTTTGAAGTTGCATGCCTTTCCCAACACATTCGTGCATCTGTTGCCGACATGCCCGCACCGTTATCAATCACATGGATAAGCGATTTCCCACCTTCGCGTACAATCAGTTTGATGGATGTGCTTTGTGCATCTATGGCATTGTCGAGCAACTCCTTAACTACAGAGGCGGGGCGCTGTATCACCTCGCCTGCGGCAATTTGATTGGCTACATGTTCTGGTAAAAGTTTTATGATATCCGACATCGCCTGCAAGATACATGCTACAAAACAATTGTACTAATATGAACGCATCAGTGTGCAAAACCATTTCAATTAAAATTCTTCAAGCCACATAAAATCACGTTTTTTGCACGTTATACGTTTTATACATTGTGAATAAACGACTCAGCATTTTTATTTTATTGGTTATCCTTTTCGTTTCAAATTATGATTTGCGGGCTCAGGGTACATTGGATTGGAAGAATTCAAATCCATGGGTTGATTCTGTGTATGAGTCGATGTCGCCAAACCAGCGCATTGCGCAACTGATGATGATAGCATCTTGGTCGGGAAGAGACTCAACACATATTAAAGAAATTGCTTGCCAGGTGGGCGAAATTGGTGTAGGAGGCATTATATTTTTTAAAGGTACACCTACCAAGCAAGCTGCATTAACCAATTATTACCAATCAATAAGTAAAGTTCCGCTTATGATTGGTATTGACGGAGAATGGGGTTTATCGATGAGGCTTGACAGTACACCGGTATTTCCCCGACAAATTGTGATGGGCGCAGCACAAAATGAAGAACTTGTGTATGAATTTGGAAAAGTAATAGGACAGCAATGTAAACGCATGGGTATACATTTCAATTTTGCACCTGTAGTTGATATAAATAATAACCCGAAAAATCCTGTTATAAACGACCGTTCATTTGGTGAAAACCGAAACTGGGTTACCCGATTAGGAATACAATACACCAAAGGAATGCAGGAAATGGGTATCATGGCCAGTGCAAAACATTTTCCGGGACATGGAGATGTTTCTTCCGATTCACACTACAGCTTACCTGTGGTGGAAGGAAGCAGAGAGCGACTAGATTCGTTGGAGCTATATCCGTTTAAACAATTGATTAAAAACGGAGTGATGGGCGTGATGATTGCACACCTTTTTGTGCCGGCATTAGACACTACACCAAATCTAGCATCATCACTTTCGCCAAAAATTGTTACCGATTTATTGATTAAAGAAATGGGATTTGAAGGCCTGGTGATAACAGATGCACTTAACATGAAAGGGGTGTCAGATTTTTATGGTACAGGAGAGGTTGCAGCACGTGCACTAATGGCTGGAAATGATATTTTACTTTTTGTTGAAGATGTACCGATGGCTATTTCTATGATTACATATTATATCGAACGTGGAGATATAAGCTGGCAAAGGGTTGAAGCTAGCGTGAAGAAAATACTTAAAGCAAAATATTGGTTGGGTTTGAATAATTATAAACCTGTAGCATTAGATAATTTAGTACCTGATTTAAATTGTTGCGAAGCCAATTA
>JBIINH010000225.1:0-2572 GCA_044337585.1 Bacteroidia bacterium | reverse complement strand
TGCCTCGGTGCTTTCAGGATACTCGTCTTTGATTGATTGGTAAGCATCCAGGGCTTTGCTATAATTTTGTTGTTCTTCAAAAACGATAGCTGCCTTTTTTAAGAACATAGGTGAGGTAAGTTTATTCTTACTCATGCGAGCCGCTTTCAGATAATAACCAGATGCATTATCTAAGTCTCCACTTTCGCTGTAAGCATCTCCAAGTGCTCCTTTAGCAAGGACGCCAATAAGTTGGTTATCGGTATCAAAGCTCTTAAGGTGGCTGATTGCTTCTTCAAATTTTCCTGTACGAAGGCAGCAAATACCGGCATAATAGTGAGCAAGATTACCAGATTGAGTCATGCCATAACTTTCAGCAATAGCCTCAAATCCTTGAAACGATTCGTTTCCATTTAGAGCTAACGAAAACGAATCTTTTTCAAAGTATTGTTGTGCACGAAACATTTCACGTATGGCTTCTTCATTTTGTGGCTTCACATACAATTGTGTAAATGCAATGTATCCACCCACAATAGCTACCAAAGCGATAATTGCTGTATTAATTTGCTTTTTATTACTGGTATAAAATGCTTCAATCTTAGAGGTAGTTTGTGTTAACGTTACTTCTAAATCGTTGTTTTGTTCTTTCTTAGCTGTCATAAATCTTTCGCTGTATCTGGTTAGTTTAAATTATTCTCTAATAAAAGGATAGTCTGCCTGCACATAAATATCTTCCCACAATGCTTCAGGTTCTGGAAATGGAGAATCTTCCGAAAACTGAACCGCATCGTTTACGATGGATTCAATTTTTGTTTCCATCTCATCAAACCAACTTTCGTTGGCGTGTTTATTTTTTAATATGGTTTCTTTTACTCGCTCAATAGGGTCTTTTTGTTTATATTCTTCTACTTCTTCTTTGGTGCGGTATTTGGCCGGGTCGCTCATTGAATGTCCACGGTAGCGATATGTTCTTATTTCTAAGAAAGTGGGGCCATCACCTTTTCTCGCACGCGCTGCAGCTTCTTCAATTGCCTCATGCACTGTTTCGGCTTGCATGCCATCTACTGCTGCATTTGGCATCTCATATGCCTCGCCTATTTTGTGTATGTCCATCACATTGGTTGTTCGTTCAACCGAAGTACCCATTGCGTAGCCATTGTTTTCACAAACGAAAATTACAGGTAATTTCCAAAGCATAGCCATGTTAAATGTTTCATGTAATGCACCTTGCCGAACCGCACCATCACCCATATAACAAATGGTTACACAATCATTTCCTAAATACTGATCAGCAAATGCGATGCCGGCTCCAATAGGAATTTGACCGCCAACAATACCATGACCACCAAAAAAATTGTGCTCTTTGCTAAACATGTGCATTGACCCCCCTTTACCTTTTGAGCAGCCTGTAACCTTGCCATACAGCTCTGCCATAACTTGCCTTGCGCTAATACCACAGGCTAAAGCATGTGCGTGATCGCGGTAGGCTGTAATGTGTTTATCATCTTTGCGCAAGGCACTCATTGCACCTGCAACTACGGCCTCTTGGCCAATATAGAGGTGACAAAAGCCTTTTATTTTTTGCTGTCCATATAGTTGTGCAGCTTTTTCTTCAAACCTGCGCATAAGGAGCATGTCTTCATACCATTTCAGGTAGGTTTCTTTTGTAAATTTTGTCTTTGCCATTTTTTGATAAAGGTGTGCAAAACTACACATTTTATTCAAAGGGCAAAGACTTTGCTAAAAGTCTGAATATCTGTTAAATTACTCTTTTTTATCACAGTCACATGCTGTGTAAGTATATTGCAGGCGTGTTGTATTTAAAAAACATCAGGCTCTATCAGTTTAAAAACTATGTTGACTCAGAACTTTCATTCTGCAAGGGAATCAACTGTTTTGCAGGACCTAACGGAGCCGGAAAAACCAATATTCTTGATGCCATATATTACCTCGCATTCACAAAAAGCTATTTTCAGGCACAGGATCAGTTGCATATTTTGCATGGGCATCCTGAATTTTTAATTGAAGGAATGCTTTTGCCAAAAGCTGATATGGAAGAATCGATTAAAATTCATGCAAGTATTACCAGCAAAAAGAGACTAATCGTCAATAATAATGAAGTGAAAAAACTATCCCTTCATATAGGGGAATTGCCACTTGTGATGATTACTCCTTATGATGTATTGCTTATATTAGAAGGAAATGAAGAACGCAGAAAGTGGATAGATGGCATTTTATCACAAACAGATGCTGCTTACCTTAACACTTTGCTGCAATACAACCGCATTTTGGAGCAGCGAAACAAACTGCTAAAAGCCTTTGCATCCGGACAAAGTCTTGATCCGCTTTTAATAGAGAGCTACAACGAACAACTTGCAGAGGCGGGCACATGGATATTTGAAAAAAGGAAATATTTTATTCATGTTTTTTTACCACTATTCTCAACCTACTACCAAATAATCAGCAATGGTAATGAGCGTGTAGACATCAATTATGTATCTCACCTTCACGAAAAATCATTATTGCATTGTTTAGATGAATCCAAACAGGTTGATATGCTTTCTGCCCGAACAACCAAAGGCATCCATAAAGA
>JBIINH010000085.1:0-9195 GCA_044337585.1 Bacteroidia bacterium | reverse complement strand
GGTTCGGTTAATTTATAAAATGGAGCATTGGTTTTTTCGGCTTCGGCAATGGCTTTTCGCATGTTACGAACTGCTTGAATTGGAAATGCACCCACAGAGGTTTCAGCACTTAGCATAACAGCATCTGCACCATCCATTACACCATTTGCTACGTCATTCACTTCCGCTCTAGTTGGCGTTGAGTTAGTAATCATACTTTCCATCATTTGGGTGGCAATAATTACAGGCTTTCCAGCTTCATAACACATCTTTACAATGCGCTTTTGTATAACAGGAACTTGTTCCATGGGCATTTCTACACCGAGGTCGCCACGAGCAACCATTACACCATCTGAAACAGCAATGATTTCGCGAATATTTTCAAGTGCCTCGGGTTTTTCTATTTTAGCAATCACCCGCGGTTTCCAAGTGTTTTTATCAATTATAGCTTTTAGTTCCATTATGTCTTCTGCTTTACGAACAAACGATAAGCCAATCCAATCTACTTGCATTTTCAATCCAAAGGCCAAATCGAGCTTGTCTTTTTCTGTTAGTGCCGGAACAGACACTTTGGTTTGCGGTAAATTAAATCCCTTTTTTGATGTAAGAAATCCGCCAATAATTACTTTGCATTTAATTTCATCTACGCCATTTGTCTCTAATACTTTTAGTTCAAGTTTTCCATCATCAAGTAAAATCATTTCACCCGGTTTTACATCGCTGGGTAGCGATGGAAATTTTACAGATAATTTTTTGGCTGTTCCTATTTGTTCTTTGTTTGTCACAATCAACTCTGAACCGTTTATGAGCTCTATTTTCCCATTTTCCATTTCACCCACACGTAGTTTTGGGCCTTGTAGATCTAGCAACATTGCCACTTGGTTGTCAGGGTTTTCAACATTTATTTGGCGTATATTGTTGACCACATTCTCATGGTCATCATAACTGCCGTGTGAAAAGTTTAGCCTACATACATCCACCCCTTCTTGAATTATTGCCCTCAGCATATCAATACTTGAGGTGGCAGGTCCGATGGTTGCAACGATTTTTGTACGGTTAAATAAGTTGTTCATACGTTTTATAACAATAGTTTTTGAGATTTTGATTCGGGTAAAATTAATTGAACAACAGATTTGAGTTTGCTGATATCGATTTTGGATACCAACTGCACCCCATTGATTGTTTTTATTTTTTGGATTAGTTCGTCTAATTTAAGAAAATCAAGTGCGCCTTTGATGATTATTAGATAAGAAATATTTTTTAGCTCGGGCAATAGGTGGCTGTTTTCAAAGCTGTTGTCAAGCAACGTGTAAGAAGTTCTATTGATTTCATCGGTAAAGTCAAACCTGTTGAAATAAGCGATGGGTAAGTCATTCTTATACAATATTAAATCATCCTCTTTGTATAGCTGAAAAGAAGAATGCTGATTTAGTAACCAGGCCATTCGGTGCGATTTTTCTTGAGAAGCGATGCCAAGCAGCAAAAAGCTGTCAGGTATATCAGTTTCAAGGGTAAATTTTTTCACAAATGCGAAAATGCCACATTTTGCTTACGGTTGCTAATTAATTTATTGTCTATATGCCCTAATTATTGGGGATAAACCGCTATTATGCCAAAAAAAACAGCCATTTTGATTTTTTAACTGAAAAAACATTTTATTTGCAACCTAAACCATTAATAGTAATATAAAATGTCAGACATCGCAACAAGAGTAAAAGCTATCATCGTAGATAAGCTAGGAGTAGAAGAAAGCGAAATCACTAACGAGTCAAACTTCACAAACGATTTAGGAGCAGATTCATTAGACACTGTTGAACTTATCATGGAATTTGAAAAGGAATTCAACATTGCTATTCCGGATGACCAAGCCGAAAAAATTGGCACAGTTGGTCAAGCAGTTGCTTACATCGAAGCAAACGTTAAATAAGGATTTAACACCTTTTCATGTCAATTAAACGAGTTGTAGTAACCGGACTAGGTGCGTTAACACCCATAGGTAATAATGTGCAGGATTATTGGGATGCATTGTCAAAAGGGGTAAGCGGGGCAGGCCCGATTACCCGCTTTGACGCTTCCAAATTCAAAACACAATTTGCATGTGAGGTAAAAAACTTTGATGTAGCCAATTTTATTGACCGCAAAGAAGCACGCAGAATGGACCCCTATGCACAATATGCATTAGTGGTAGCTGTAGAGGCCATGAAAGATTCGGGAATTGATTTGGAAAAAATTAACAAACATCGAGCGGGTGTTATATTTGCTTCGGGCATCGGTGGGCTTTCTTCATTTTTCAATGAGGTATCTGCCTTTGCAAGAGGAGATGGTACACCAAGATTTAGCCCATTCTTTATTCCCATGATGATTGCAGATATTGCAGCAGGTCATATTTCTATGAAGTTTGGATTCATGGGGCCAAATTATGCAACAGTTTCTGCTTGTGCATCTTCAAACAATGCAATTGTAGACGCAACAAATATTATTCGTTTGGGAAAAGCGGATATCATCATATCAGGAGGTGCAGAAGCTTCTGTTTCAGAACCAGCGATTGGGGGATTTAATTCTATGAAAGCACTATCTGAAAGAAATGATAATCCACTTACTGCTTCTCGCCCCTTTGACAAGGACCGTGATGGTTTTGTCCTGGGTGAAGGCGCTGGAGCACTTATCTTAGAAGAATATGAGCACGCCAAGGCGCGTGGTGCAAAAATTTATGCAGAAGTAGTAGGCTGTGGAATGTCTGCAGATGCATATCACCTTACCGCACCGCACCCGGAAGGGCTCGGTGTAATTGCTGTAATGAAAACTGCTTTGGAAGATGCGGGACTTAAACCAGAAGACATTGATTATGTAAATGTACACGGGACATCTACACCATTGGGCGATATTGCTGAACTGAAAGCCCTAAAAAATGTATTTGGTGAACATGTCTATAACTTAAACATCAGCTCTACAAAATCCATGACCGGTCACTTGTTGGGTGGTGCGGGAGCAGTTGAAGCAATTGCTGCAATTTTTAGCATAAATAATGGAGTCATTCCTCCAACCATCAACCATTCTACATTCGATCCAGAGATTGATTCAAAATTAAATCTGACATTAAACCAAGCACAGCACCGTGATGTAAATATTGCATTAAGTAATACTTTCGGGTTTGGTGGGCATAATGTTTCGGTAATATTCAAAAAATATTCTGCCTAGTGCAGTTAAGAAATCCACTTCGCGATATTTACCTAACAAGAATTTCTTCTCATAGAGATTTGTACAAAAGTATTAGTGCTATAACAGGATCTGTGCCACGCAATATCAGTTGTTACAAGCAAGCATTAAGGCACCATTCGGTGTCAGCCACAGTTCACGAAAATGGGTATAAAGATAGTAACGAACGGTTGGAATATCTTGGAGATTCAGTTTTAAATACCATAGTTGCAGAAGTGCTGTTTCGAAAATATCCCTATAAAAATGAAGGTTTCCTTACTGAGATGCGCGCCAAAATTGTCAGCCGCGAAAGTTTAAATGACTTGGCCCTAAAGATTGGACTCAAAGAATTACTTCAATATGACAAGCGAATACTTGGCCCCCAAGTTAGAAATACCATATTTGGTAATGCCCTTGAAGCCTTTGTTGGTGCCATTTATCTTGATACTGGATTTGCAGGTGTAAGAAAATTTATATTGGACAAACTTATCATTCATATAGACTTAGAAAAGCTACAACACACCGAAACAAATTTTAAAGGCAAGCTCATTGAGTGGGCTCATAAAAACACAAGGACACTTGAGTTCGAAACAGATGAATTGATTCAGGCTAAACAGAAAATTTATAAAGTGCGTATATTAATTGATAAAGAAATATTGGCTGAATCAGAAAACCTGAGCAAGAAAAAAGCCGAGCAGTTTGCAGCACAAAAAGTATTTGAAACACTAAAGATTATTCCTTAGTTAATTTCCCAAGTGCTTTTTCAAATCGATAAGATAGATAAAATGAAAAGCAAAGTTCCACTTGCTTGTATCCAAAGTCATAAAAAGGCTCAACACGTCCAACCACAGTTAAGCTATTGATTATTTCTTTTTGGTATAACAACCTAAAAAATAAAAGTGTGCGGTTATTGGTTGTATAAGATGGGTCATTGTAGGATACGCTTTGGTAAATATGTGTGCCCTTAGGAGCAATAAATGTATTCGCGTTCCAATAAGAAAACATCAGGGTAGTATTCCCAAAGTTGGTGAATAAATTGGCAAGGATACCAGAGCCAGTTCTGAAAGGCAAATAACCAGAAGAGGTTTGCTCATTTGATATTACGCTATAGCCACTAACGCCAATTTGCTTGAAACGGCCTCCTATTATTTTCTTTTGAATATCTAAGCCAACTGCGCCATTATACATAAGTATCATATTTGACGAGTCGTTGTCTATTTGCCCACCACGATGAAAAATTGTGGCTTGAATGGGAATTGCAAATCGCCAAGTATTTTTATTGAAAGATGGGGTGAAATTTATACCAGAGGTAAACTGTTCTTGATAAGGAGCATTTGGCTCGATAAATTTCTCCCAATTAATCCATGTATCTAAAAAAACATGAGGCTTATTTACCTTAAACTGAATCCCATTCTCTATGCGATTTAAAATACCACTATTGATATCAAAAAGAGGTTCGATAAGACGATGTGAAAGCGCACCTTCCAATGTCCCGAATAGCAAAAAAAGGTCTTGGCTTTTATTAGAAAACTTTAAACTGAAAGTTGGCAGAATGGTGTTTATGACCGGTGTTTCACCAAAATTGCTTTGTAAAAATATACCTGCCTGCAATTTTACTTGCTTTGTAGGTTGCAAGTATAAAGATGGATTTAACTGATAGCCAAAAAGTGTTCGACCTTTTTCAATGGGATTAAAGTACTCTGTATTGCGAATGTAATTGTGGTTATATATAGATACTCCCCATGTGTTTTCGTCTTGAAATGTAAAAGGAGACTCTAAAAACGTATTATCGAGTTGTGCTTTTACCGTTTGGCAAAAGTACAGCATGACGCAATAGAGAATGCATGTTGCTTTATTGATTTTAGGTAAAATATATTTCATTGCATCACCGTATTATTTTTGTACGATTTTATCCTTCAAAGTTTGCATTTTGTTTACGGTTTCTTCCCATTCACTTTCGGCTTCTGAATCTCTTGTAATGCCAGCACCAGCATATAAGGTAATTTCGTTTTCGTTTAATTCCATGCAACGTAGGGTAACAAATAATTTAGTTGCTTGAATTCCGTTTACGATACCAGAAAAGCCACTATAAAATCGCCTTTCCATATGCTCATTTGCTGAAATATAAAACGCTGCATCTATAGGAGGCAATCCGGAAACGGCAGGTGTAGGATTTATATGGGATAAAATTTTATGGAATTTTTTGGCAATTGTTTCCGAATCAGACCTCCAAGAATATTCAGAACAAAGGTGCTTAAGGTTGCCGGCTGAAATGGTTTGTGCCTTCATTTTTTTCAATGGAAAAAGTTTCAGTTGTTTGAAAACATCTTCAATAAAAATTTCTACGAAGTGTTGTTCATCTAATTCTTTCTCTCCCCATTGGCTATTGTCGGTAGCAGGTTTGGTGCCGGCTAATGCTACAGTTTTTACATGGCTATTTTCACACGAAAGTAAAAGCTCAGGTGTTGCTCCGCACCATGTTCCACATTCTGCATCGCTAAACAAGTAAATATATGAGTGCGGATAATCGCGGCATAGCTGATAAAAAAGCGCAAGTGGGTTGAATGTGTTATTGATGGATAATGACTCGCAACGAGCAGCAACTACTTTTAGCAGCGAGTCTTTTTTAGCAGCATTAATTATTCCTTGAACATATTTCATGTAATCCTGTTTTGTAGCAAACTTGTTTGCAGAAGTTTTATGCCAATTACACTCAGGAAAATCAGTTGTGTATGAGTTTTCTTTGATATGGTTTTGTGGGATAATTATATAAGCCAAATCTCCAGAACCATAAGGTGCAAAAGCAAAAGTTGGCTCGGTAAGTTTTGTTAAATCAATACGTTTAAGTGGTACACCAGCTTCTGTTTCAAAAAAGTGGACGGTATGGGTGTCGGGCAAACGGCATAAACCTATAGACTTGCCAATGGCAAGTGCTTCTTTACATTTTAACGGGATTGAGGTTTCGGCCATCTTCAGCTATTTTAATTACCGCCATTGTTAGGCGGCTAATGCAACATAATTTATCCCGCTCATCTGTGATGCGTATTTCCCAAACTTGTGTGGTTTTACCTATGTGTATGGCCCGGGCTGTTCCATATACATAGCCACCGCCTTCGTGTGCTGAGCGCACATGGTTAGCGTTGATATCTAGTCCTACAGCTACAAATTTTTCTCTGTCAATGACGAGGTTAGCAGCAACACTACCAACCGTTTCGGCAAGTACACAATAGGCACCACCATTCACAATGCGCAATGGCTGCACCGTGCGATGGTCTATGGGCATGCGTGCACGTAAATAATCATCGGTGAGCTCTGTAAATTCAATACCAATCCATTCACACATGGTGTTGGCATTTCTATTTTGAATAGCAAGAAGCGAATATTTTTCCTTATCGAAGGTTGGCATTAATTAATTCTATTTTAGTTGCAAGAAACAATAAAATCCTATTTGCACAAACGGCTAATTTTTTGGTACAATTCTTCTTTATCAAATGGTTTGGTAATGAAATCATCCATACCTGTTTCCAATACTTTACGTTTAGTTTCAGGAAATGCATCAGCTGTTATGGCAATAATTGGAATCAATGTATTTCTAACGGGTGTATTTTTTTTTCTAATGTATTGGGTGGCTTCAAAACCACTCATCTCGGGCATTTGTAAGTCCATTAGCACCAAATCAAAGTCTTTTTGTGCTAACATGTTGATGGCTTCTAGTCCATTTACTGCTACCTCAAATTTGCATTTCCACGTTGATAAGATATGCTTGATTACGGTTTGGTTTATATCATTATCTTCAACAATAAGAATTTTGATATCATCAAGGTCAGAATGAAGTTGCACATTATGCGATGATTGATCATCGGCAATTATATGCGATTTTAGGTAAGTCAACTCTACACTAAAGGTGCTTCCAACATTTAGGTTGCTTTTAACATAAATTTTTCCACCCTGCAATTCTGTAAGGTTTTGGGTAATGGCCAATCCCAGGCCTGTGCCACCAAACCTACGTGTAATATCGGTATATGCTTGACTAAAACTTTCGAAAATACTGTTTATTTTACTGTCCGGAATACCAATTCCGGTATCTTCTACATCAAATCGGAGGGTAATATTATTAGCCGTTTCTGCAACAAATTTCACACGAATACTTACGGTTCCTACAGAAGTAAACTTAACAGCATTGCCTATTAAGTTTAATAAAATTTGGTTAAGGCGGTAAGGGTCTCCTTTTATGAAAACTGGAATATTTTCATCAATTTCATGGGAAAAAATTAAGCCCTTAGCTTTTGTTCTAATTCGAAATATTTTAGCAATCTCCTCAATTCTTTCATAGAGATTGAAATCGATAGATTCAATAGATACCTTACCGGCATCCAGTTTTGAGAAGTCTAAAATATCATTAATGACAGTAAGTAAATTATCAGAAGAGAATTTAATTGACCTCAGGTATTCTAGCAATTCAGCTTCCTTGGTTTTCTCTATCAAAAGATCTGTCATACCCATGATTGCATTAATTGGTGTACGAATCTCATGACTCATATTGGATAGGAAATCAGATTTGGCACGGGCAGCAGCTTCTGCTACATCTTTTGATTTCTCCAATGCTTTTTGCATTAATACCTGCTCAGTAATGTCTTTAGAGAACACAGCTATTCCCGATATTTCACCATTTTCTTCTTTAATTGGGTTAAAAGAGGTTTCAGAATGTTTGTGTGGATTGTTTAAATGAGTAAGAATAGAAGATATTTTGAAACGTTCTCCTTGTAAACAGCGGTCAAATAAGGGTCTCAAGTTTTCTCTATCGGTTTTTGTATTATCAATTTCGTACCGAAGTGCAGGATCCCCCAAATTAATATCAATACCATAAAAGTCTTTTATTGCTTTTACATAGCGCTTGTTAAAGGCGATATAATTATATTGTTTGTCAACAGCAAAAATGATATCGTCTGTACTTTCAATAATTGTATTTAACTTGGCATTGGTATTGTTAAGTGCAAGTTCCATTTTTCTGCGTTCGTTTATGTCTCTTGAGTTTACCACATAACCATTAATTAGTGGTTCGTCAAACAGTTTAATACCAATTACTTCAATGTATTTCCAATCTCCTTGCTGTGTTTTAAACCTGAACTCAAGCGGCCCATACACTCCCGATTGTTGCATGGCGGTTGTAAAATGCTGGATGGCAGATTCACGCTCATCAGGGTGTATAAAATCAAAAATGCTTTGACCAACTATCGGAGCGTCATATCCAAAGGCTGTTAGCTTTGAAAAACTATCAAATATGACCTTTCCAGTCGAATCAAGAACTGTAATAACACTCAACGAGTTTTGAAACAGTTTGCTGTACTTTTCTTCGCATGCTTTTATCTTCGCTTCTTCAGTTTTGTATGCGGTAATATCTTTAATGAGAACGGCTACTGTCTTTTCTTCTTTACTCAATACACTAAAACGGGCATTAAAATACTTGTCATTATTTGGTGACTTGAAATTAACCTCTACAATACTGTTGTGAAATAAAGATTCTTGTACTGCAAAGGAAAATTTATTTCCTAAGTCGGGAGGCAAAACATCAACTATATTTTTATTTAAAAATGCATCAACAGGTAAGAATAGTTGGGCTTCGTCACCATACCACACATTTAGAAATTCGCCAGTAGATGACAATTCAAAAAAGATAATATCAAGCGACTTGGTAAGACTTTTTATTAGGGATTTGTCTATTGGAATTCTTTCAGTCATATTTGTTTTCTGAACCAAAAATATACTAATTTTATTTATGGCTGTATTAAAAAATGAATAAACGAAAAATTTATATCGTAAGACATGGCGAAACAGAGTACAACCGATTGGGAATTGTGCAGGGAAGTGGTGTAGATAAGCCTTTAAACAGCACAGGGCAAAAGCAAGCCGAACTTTTCTACGAACACTACAAACACATTCCATTTGACTTGGTAATCACATCAGCTCTTCAGAGGACAAAACAAAGTGTTGAGAGATTTATAAATAATGGATTGCCACATA
>JBIINH010000084.1:0-9213 GCA_044337585.1 Bacteroidia bacterium | reverse complement strand
TCAAAATGCCTTTTGAAATAAGCGGGGGGGAACAACAAAGGGTTGTTATTGCACGCGCTTTATTGAATCATCCCGAGTTGATATTGGCTGATGAACCAACTGGAAACCTTGACCCCAAAGTGAGTGATGACATTATGATGCTGCTACATGATATTAGCAAAAAAGGTACCGCCATTTTAATGGCAACGCATGATTATCGCATTATTCAAAAATTTCCGGGCAAAATATTGAAATGTGAGAACGGAATTGTACAAGAGACGTATACTACCGGTGTATTCTAAATATGTAGCAATTATATGAACAAAGCTGAGCTAAATATATTGTCAGGTCAACCTGAAATGCTTGATAAAGCAAGGCTAAATGACATAAAGGCACTTGTTAAGGATTTCCCTTATTTTCAAGGTGCACATGTATTATTGCTCAAAAATCTAAATAATATTAAGCATTACGAATACAATGCTACATTAAAGAAAGTTTCATTGTGCATCCCTGATCGTATGCATTTATTTCATTTTATACATGAAATTTTACAAGATGAAGTACCTGTGTATAATAAACGAACGATTGATACAGAAAATCTAAATACCAAAACAATAACTGATCCCAATTCTCAAGAATCAGTTAGTGATGAAGTGCCCGTAATACAACTAAGTAATTTAGACGAAATAATAAAAACAGAAGTAGTATCAGAAAACGTTGCAAATATTAAAACAGAAAAACATCTTGAAAAAGAAGTGCCAACAGAGCAAATAGAAGTTCTACTTGAGGAAGTTAAAGTTCCAACAGCTGAGCCTAAATTATTGGCTGATAATATTGATCAAAAAACAAACGAAGTACACAGTTTTACGGAATGGTTAAAACTTAGTAAAGGAATAATCCAACTAGCTGAAGAAACAGTTCAACCTTTGAGTGAATTAAATGCAACACAAGAGATTGATTCGGAAACCCCAAACACAGTTGCACAAATCGCAAAAAATTCAGATGAGACAGCAAATCCAATAAAGATTGAAACTGCAGATAAACAGAGCAATGTGGTAGTTCTTGAATCGATTTTAGATAAATTTCTGAGAGAAAATCCAAGAATGAGTAGGCCGAAAGCAGAGTTTTACAACCCATCAAATATGGCAAAACAGAGCGTGGAGGAGGATGATGAAATTGCTACAGAGACACTTGCAAAAATTTACCTGAAACAAGGGCATTATAAAAAAGCAATACGTATTTATGAAAAATTGTGCTTGTTATATCCTCACAGAATCACTTACTTTGCCGACCTTATTCAAAAAATTAAACAAGATAATAAAGATTAATTATGTATACATTCATCGCAATAGTAATCATCGTAGTATCCATATTGCTAACCCTCATCGTATTGATTCAAAACCCTAAAGGTGGTGGCATAGCTTCAAATTTTGTAGCTCCAAATCAAATAATGGGCGTAAAGCGCTCTACAGATGTTGTAGAAAAAGCAACTTGGGTTTTAGCTGGTGTATTGGTAGGTTTATCATTAATGTCAAATTTCTTTCGTCCGATTTCTGATTCAGCAGCTGAAAGTACTTCTACTAAATCAGAACTACTAGAAAATTTTGATGGAAGTGAAGCTCCTGCAGCCTTGCCGGCAGCCCCTGAAGAAGGTGCAGCTCAACAACCTACACCAACAGAAGAAGCAACCCCTGCTAACGAAGCCGTTCCAAATCCAGAAGCTCAACCTGCAAACTAATATTAGACATTAATTACTTTTTAAGCCGTGCTGAATCAGTACGGCTTTTTTTTGCCTGCTAATTTTTTGAATCTTTCATACATTATATAATATATTCGTTATATAAAATAAATAAAAGGTGCACATGAAAACGAAAATTATTACATCAATTCTATTTGTAGGATTATTCCTATTTATGTTTTTCCCGTCTGCTATTGCTCAACTCAATTATCAAACGGGTGGATTTAGCACAGCTGCCAGTACTTATACAGACTTAGGTACTAACGGATCTGTTGTAACAATGAACAATATTGACAATGGATTTTCAACCCCAATATCAATTGGATTTACGTTTAGGTTCAACGGTACAGATTATGATTCATTGGTAATGTATGTTGACGGATTTGTAAAGTTAGGAAGTGATACTGCTTCTAGTAATTTACTCTATACGACTTTTACGCAACCACCATCAGCTGGTCCATTTAGCAGTACTGTTGGCAGGGATAGCAATTTAATTGCTCCGTTTGGTCAGGATTTATGGAACCGTGGAGGAGCACAAGCGTCTGAGTTTCGAATTCATACTAGTGGTTTTGCAGGTTCTAGAATCTGTACCATACAATGGAAAAATGTAAGTGACAAAGTTCAAAATGGAGTGGATAGTCAATACGACACGATTAACTTTCAGTTAAAACTTTATGAAACAAGTAACTGGATTGAGTTTGTATACGGAAGATGGGTTCCTTCAACAAATCCATCGAATGCACGATTTGGAGCAGTTGGATTAAAGGGCAGCAGTAGCTTAAATGCTCAATTAATAACCATAACAAAAGCGTCAGCTATTGCTTGGTCAAATGTGATAGTGAATGCCGGAAATTATACGACAAATGCATTGAACTACGGTAATAATGTAGGCATTGGCAGGCCAGCTCCCGACATAGGACGTATTTACCGATTTACTCCTGTTGTTTTCAACGATTTAGCCGTATCAAATGTATATGCGGTTGGGAAATTAATCACAAACTCTTCTTTAACTGATTCCATAAGAGCATACATTATTAATCCGGGAGTGAATACCCAAACAAGTGTTACTGTTTCATTAACCATTACAGGTGCAAATTCATTTAGTGCAACAGCAAATATCGCAAGTTTAGCCCCTAATGCAGGAGTATATGTTTCATTCCCCCCATTCACACCAACTAATAATGGTACAAGCTTGATAACCGTTTCTGTACCAACTGATGATAACGCATCAAATAATGTGGGTACATACGGTTTAAGTGCCAGCAATAGTTTTTTATCTTATAATGATACTTTACAAAGTCCGGGACAATCATACGGTCACTCAACTTGGGTTCCTTTTTGGGGTACACGATTTAGGATTACTGATAAAAGGCGCATTACCGAAGTACGTTCATTTATTTTCTCAAACTCAGGTGCTGTTGGAGATACAATCCGGGGAATGATATTGGATACAAATGGCATTGTTATTGGTGTATCGGCACCTTTTGTTATTCAACCATCAAACTTAGGAACATGGGTTACGCTTCCAATCTTAATTCCAATTGAGGTTAATAACAGATCTTTTTTAAGTGGCATTGCATGTCAGTCAGCTTCGGTGAATAGGTTTTTAGGTTCTATTCAAAATGAAACGCCTATTCGTCCTAACAACACCGCATTTTATCAAATCAATAATTTCTCAACTCCGGTTTCAGCTTTTACAACCGGTATGAATTTTGGGTTTCCAACTATTTTTGGACTTGGCCGGTTAATGATGGAATGCACGGCCGAGTTAACTCCGGCAAATGACTACGGGGTGGTTGCAGCATTTCCTCAAAACAATCAAACAGTGCCCACTGGTGTAAACATCCCACTTCGCGCATTGGTAAGAAATCTTGGGACAGCTACACAATCATCTGGTATTGCTATTCGCTATCGAGTTAATAATGGTACCATTGTTGGACCGGTGAATACGGGTGTCTCCTTAAATGAAGGCGACACTACGTTGGTCACATTTAGCGGATTGTCATCTCTCAATTTCAGCTCGCCAGGCACTTACACCATTAAAATATGGTCTCAACTAAGCAATGATCCTGCTAGATATAATGATACATTCACGTTTACCATCAACGCTGTAAACTCCGGATTGAATATGCCATACCGTACTTCTGATTTGATTACAAACAACAATTGGATGATTCAATCAAATATGAATAACATAATTATACCTCAAACTGTAGTTAACCCTAACGGAACAACTTATGCAGGTACATTGCTTTTTAATAACTTTAATGTATTTGGAACAGGTATGTTGCTTTCGCCAATGTTAAATTTTAACGGTTTAAATAATCCCGTTTTACATTTTCATGTTGCGCACGCCCCTTCTACTATTAGCGGAGTGAGCGACACTTTAGATATATTGGTATCAACAGATGGAGGATATACATTCAGCAGACTTTATTCAAAAACCGGTCAGGGACCAACACCAAGATTAGGTACAATTGCTGCTCAGGGTACATTCTATTCCCCTTCAAGTGCGAATGATTGGAGACAAGAATTTGTAGATTTATCAGCATTTGCAAACCAACCTCAAGTAATCATTGCAATACGAAATAAATCTGCCACAGGGAATAATGTATATTTAACAAATATTAACGTAACCAATCCATCTGCTGTAAACAGCAACCCTGTATTCTCTACTGGTACTATTAGCAGCGGTGCCATTACCATCAACTTACTAAATATGGGTGGAGCAAATGGAGAAATGAGCATAAGTTCAAATAATATTTTCCCTGTATCTGTTGCACCAGGATATTCATTACCTGTATTTGCTGCCAATGGCAGTGCAACAACCAACACTGCTGCAGTATTTACTCCAACTAATGTGAGCAATAGATTTTGGACAGTGAATTACTCAGGTGTGGGTACCGGAAACTTGCCTTCATCTGTAGGCTATCAGGTAATCATAGATTATGCAACTGTACCCGGTGTAACAAATGGCGATAGTGTTTACATTATGCGAAGAAGCGATCATACTTCATCTTGGGTTGCACTTCCTACTTCACGTTCTGTTACCGCATTATCAACTGCAACCATTAATGGATTTGGGGAGTTTGCGTTGGGTAGTTTACCTACTGTAAATTCGCTGCCTGTTGAATTACTAGCTTTCAAAGGAGTAAGAAATAAGAATGATATATTGTTGACTTGGAATACAACTTCAGAGATTAATAATGACTATTTCCAAGTGGAACGGTTAAATGCGAATGGAGAATTTGAAAATATAGGTGCCGTAAAAGGTGCTGGAAATTCAAATAATTCAATCTTTTATCAATTTAATGATGTGGGGCAACCCAATCAAGTGTGCTACCACTTAAAACAAGTAGACTTTGATGGCACAGCCGAATACAGCAATATCATTTGTATAAATGGAAATACTATAAACCCTGTTATTTCACCAAACCCATTCAATGATCAGATACAAATACAATTAGCTGAAATTGGTAACGCTGAAATTTCAGTGTATGATTTGCAAGGGAAAAAATTAGCAAGCGAAACATATCAATCAGGTAATTCAATTTTATTGTTACAACATTTACAATCAATACCTAAAGGCATATACATGATAGAAGTGAAAACTGATTATCAGACAATGACACAAAAAATTGTAAAAACACAATAACCAATGAGTTGTGCTTAATAAAAAGGAGGCGACTACGCCTCCTTTTTTATTGAGTGAATATGTGTAAACTCGCATTTATATAATATCAATTTTATGATAGTAAAAACATTGCGCAATTTTTTACCTGAAAAAATTAAAATTACTTCATGGGAAGTAGTTGAGCCATATTTTAAACAATTGCTTGAAACAAGCATAAATAATAGAGCTGAACTAGAAAAATGGCTTCTCAATAAAAGTGAACTTGAAGCTTTTTTAAGTGAAGATTTGGCTTGGAGGTATGTGCGGATGACTTGTGATACAGAGAATAAAGATTTTGAAAAGTCATACCTATTCTATGTTAGTGAAATTGAACCTAAGATTTCACCGCTTAGCGATCAACTAAATCGAAAGCTTGTAGCTTCACCTTATTTATCCGAACTTGATAATGAAAAGTATGCTATTTATCTGCGAGGTATAAAAAAAGAGATTGAGATATTCAGAGAATCAAACGTGCCGTTATTTGCTGAAATTGCAATTGAAAGTCAAAAATATGGCAGCATAGTTGGCAGCATGATGGTGGAAATCGATGGAAAGGAGCTGACGCTACAACAAGCAGCAAATTTTTTAAAAGATCCAGATAGAAATAAAAGAGAACATGCTTTTAATTTAATCAACACAAAAAGGCTATTACATGCAGAAGAACTTGATGAGTTATTTAATAAATTAATTGGACTGAGGCATAAAGTAGCAATCAATGCAGGTTTCGAAAATTTTAGGGATTATATGTTTGCAGCACTTGGCAGATTTGATTACTCCAGTGATGATTGCTTTGCATTTCATCAAGCCATACAAACAGAAGTGTTACCGATTGCAACCCAATTCAACCAAAAAAGAGAGAAAGAATTGGGGCACAAGTTACGTCCATGGGATTTAGAAGTTGACACAAAAAATAGAACCGCACTAGAACCATTTACAAGTGGAAAGGACCTTTTGGATAAGACTGTAAAATGCTTTAGAAAGGTAGATGACTATTTTGCCTGGTGTATCGAAACAATGGACAATATGGAGCGTCTTGATTTGGAAAGTAGAAAAGGTAAAGCTCCAGGAGGATATAATTATCCAATGGCTGAAACCAGTGTGCCATTTATATTTATGAATGCCGCATCATCAACACGCGATGTGGAAACCATGGTACACGAAGGAGGGCATGCTGTTCACTCTTTTCTGAGTAAAGATTTAGAATTGGCCGCATTTAAAAACTGCCCAAGTGAAGTTGCTGAATTGGCAAGTATGAGCATGGAATTGATTAGCTATGATGGACAGGATGAATTTTATAAAAATCCAGAAGACCTCAAACGTGCAAAAGAGGAACACTTGGAAGGCATAATTAAAATACTTCCGTGGATTGCTACAATTGACAAATTTCAACATTGGATTTATACCAACCCAAATCATACAACAGAAGAAAGAAAGCAGTATTGGCTTACTTTGAGTAAAGAATTTGGAACCGGTACCGTTGACTGGAGCGGATTAGAACATATACAAGCATTTACTTGGCAAAAGCAATTACACCTATATGAAGTACCGTTTTATTATATTGAATACGGAATGGCTCAGCTAGGAGCACTCGCTGTATGGAGAAACTTTTTAAGCGATAAACCAAAAGCAATACAACAATACAAAGAGGCACTTAGTCTAGGATATACCAAGTCTATTGGCGATATATATAAAGCAGCAGGAATTGAATTCAATTTTGGATCTGGCTATATAAAATCACTAATAGACTTTGTCAAAAATGAATTGAGTAAACTTTAATTTTTACAAAAATGAAAATACTTTGTGTAGGCCGTAATTACAGTGAGCATGTTAAAGAACTTGGTAATGCAGTCCCTGAAAATCCAGTTATTTTTTCGAAACCAGATACCGCATTGCTTAAAAATGGTGAAGCATTTTATCTTCCTGATTTTAGCAATGATATTCATCATGAAATTGAGCTTGTGATTAGAATAAGTAAAATGGGTAAAAAAATCCAAGAGAAATTTGCCCGAAACTATTACCAAGAGATTGGTATTGGAATCGATTTTACGGCAAGAGACCTACAAAGTAAGTTAAAAGAAAAAGGGCTGCCATGGGAGTTGGCAAAAGCTTTTGATGGTTCGGCACCAATTGGCGAATTCATCTCTGTAAATGGATTAGACTTGAATAATATTGATTTCACACTAAAAAAGAATAACCATATTGTACAACAAGGCAATACAGCACAAATGATTTTCTCATTTGACAAAATAATCAGTTTTGTTTCACAATATTTTACATTGAAAGTTGGTGATTTGATATATACAGGTACTCCCGCAGGCGTAGCAAAAGTAAATAAAGGAGATAAATTAGAAGGCTCAATTGGTGATAAAGTGTTGCTTAACTGTGATGTAGTTTAGTTTTTTTGGCATGAGCATATTATCATCTTTTCTATTCAGGTTTCTTTCTATTTTTACATTAGTAAGTATTGTCACTCGTGCTGATGCACAAAATTATCCAACACACTTTTTTAGTTATCCGATGGATACACCGCTGTATTTAAGTGCTCCATTTGGTTCATTACGTGAAAATCATTTCCATAGTGGTATGGATATACGCACTTATGAAAAAACAGGTCTGCCTGTGTATGCTGTTGCAGATGGCTATATAGCAAGGATTAAATACGCTTCGGGTGCCTATGGGAAGGCTATATACATTAATCACCCAAATGGCTACACAAGTGTTTATGCACATTTGGATAACGCACATGGTGATATTGCAACCTATATCCGAAAATATCAATATGAAAAACAAACTTTTGAGTTTGATCATTTTCCAAGCAAAGAAATTTTAGAAGTAAAAAAAGGAGACATCATTGCTTGGAGTGGCAATACAGGAACATCTTCTGGCCCACACTTACATTTTGAAATTCGAGATACTAAAACAGAACATATTATCAACCCTCAACTATTTGGTATTTTAGGTATGGACTCACTCCCACCTGCAATTAAAGAAGTTGGTATTTATTCTTTAGACTATAATCAACCAATGTTGATTCACAACATTATTGTTAAAGAATCAAGACACAAATTAACCGATTCGGGACTGGTTTTACTTGATACTTTAATCTGTAATGCAAATTTGATAGGTTTTGCTTTGGAAGGTGGTGATTTTCTAATTGACAATAAAAAAGAATACAGCATTTATGGTTCCGCATTAAGTATTGATAGCAGGCCCTACTTTGTATTCAAGTTAGATCGATTCCCATTTAATCGTACACGATGCATCAACGTAGATGTTGATTATGAAAGGTATCGAAACAAAGGCTCATGGATGCAAAAATTATTCATTGATGATGGAAACAATATTCGTTTGTATCCATTTGTGAAAAACAAAGGAAAATATGTATTGAAGGATACAGCTACACATATTGCGCAATTAAGTGTTTTTGATTTTAATGGTAAACTCATGCATGTATATGTACCATTTAAAAAAGGAATGGGAAATCCATCTAAGTATGCGAATCTTGGAAAAAATGTAACAACAATTTATCCTCAGTCAAAAGGCCAATACAAAACGAATGATTTTAGTATTGAATTTCCATCTAATTCTTTGTATGACACACTTCTGCTAAATTACACCGTTATAAATACAGAAAAACAGGCATTATCGCCAATGCATGTACTTGGCGAAAACCTAGTGCCTTTGCAGAGCAGTTTTAATATATCAATTTTAGTGGATGAGAATGCAGTTAAAGGTATAAATATAGATAAACTTCTGATTGCTACAAAAAATAAGAATGGGAATATCAGGTATATTGGAGGAAGTTATCATAATGGTTGGGTTA
>JBIINH010000229.1:0-2639 GCA_044337585.1 Bacteroidia bacterium | reverse complement strand
TGTGCGGGCGAGCAGCTGTGTTTTGATGTCATAGCTAAGGATACCGACTTTAATCCACCCACCCGATCCGATACCACGTACCTTTCATGGAACCAAGCCTTGGCAGGTTTTGGTGCTACCTTCCTGCCCAACTATATACCTGCCCAACGCAGAATCATGGGGCCACGTGAAGACAATTACCGTTTTTGCTGGACTCCCAATGAAAACCAGGGTTCACCACTGCCATACTACTTTACAGTGAAGGCAGAGGACAGCCGCTGTCCATTACCCGGCACAATAATCCGAGCCTTTGCCATCCGTGTATACGAGCGGGCGAGTGTATCGATAACCAAAACGGACCACCGTTGTGGCAACTGGAGTGCGAAGTACACCAAGAACATCATGCGGCAAACATTTACCACGGTATCGTGGAGTGTGGCGCGCGAGCCAGACGACTTCACCTTTAGCCAAGGCGCATTTAACTTTAACAACGTAGTTGAAACGCCTATACTCAGCTTT
The DNA here is from genome assembly GCA_044337585.1 of Bacteroidia bacterium. GTDB lineage: Bacteria > Bacteroidota > Bacteroidia > UKL13-3 > UKL13-3 > CAYSBE01. The sequence continues at coordinate 2,141 of JBIINH010000229.1, read as the reverse complement.
AAAAAGCCGGGGCGCTACCTGATATCCTTACAAATAGCGATGCAAGGCCCACCGGGCCAGCAATGCTCCAAAAACTTCATCGATACGTTTGTGGTACAAAATCCATTGAGCGCCAACGTTCGAGATACATTTGTGTGTAGGAACAACACTGTGGTACTAACGGCCAAAGCAGACATGGGTCAGCCACCATATACCTACCGCTGGTATAACAATATCAAGGATACACTATCGCCATTGAATGCACCGTTTTTCACAAATCCTTCCATCACGGTGGCGCCAACTCAAACGCGGTTCTATACGATACAAGTTCGCGACATCAATGGCTGTAGGGCATGGGATTCATTAAAAGTAGACCAAAAGCAATTACCAATAGGCCAGTTGTTGGATTCGATGCGGATTTGCTTTGGATCAACCTATGAGCTGGAACCGGGCAACAACGGAGGCAATATCAAAAAGTACCAATGGAGTACAGGAGATACCACACGAAGAATCACCCGCAATGATTCAAATAATTTTGTGGTAGAGTTGACCGATACCTTTAACTGTAAGCAAACCGACACGTTGGCCTTGCGGGTGAACCGACAACTCTTCCCGAATGCAGGAATAGATACGAGCATATGCTTGCGAGACACAGCGGTTTTACGCGCACAAGGAGGGCAATTGTATCAGTGGCGGAACCTCACCACAGGAGCCGTCATCAAGCCTAAGAACCACATACCCAATATACCGGTATTCCCAACCAACACAATTGCACCAACACGGTATGAGCTAACGGTATACCAGAGTTACCCCGACACCACCAACAAAGTATTGGAGTGTGCCTTGACAGATACGATAGAGATCACAGTGAAACCTTTACCGGCTTTGGTAAGGCCACAGTTGGTACGGACCTGTTTCAGCAATAAACAAGTAGCGCTAAATACGTTTAATACGAACCAACCCGGAGGTACAGGAATATGGAATTATCCACCGGCACCGGGCGCAGTCATATCAGGCCCACCACCACAAGTTCGCATAGACAGCATGGCAAGCCGCCCAGTGAATGATACCATAGGCGTATTTACCAACTGGGTTCAATACCGCTACACGTCACCGGCATCCTTTGGCGGCTGCACACAAGTAGATTCTGCCCAAGTGGTGATCCATGGCGTGCCGAGGGTAAATGCAGGAAGCCACCTACGCTTGTGCGATAATGGAAACACCTATGAGTTAACCACCACGGCCAATCAATTTGGACGCGGAGTAACCCCATTGATGAACCCGGGTCCGGGCATAGGATTCTTTTGGACAGGCGCGGGAGTAGACTCAATAGTAGGTGCTACGAAGCGCTATATCTTCAATCCGAATCGGAGTGATGTGAACAAACTTCCAGGCATAACGATATTAACATACCGTTTCACACATAACTATGCATTGATAGGCGGAGGCACATTCCAGTGTGCCAATAGCGATACGACACAATTTTTGGTAACAGATGCACCCGATATTCAAGCAGGCAGCGATATTGTAATCTGCAAGAACAATCCGATATTGAACCTTACGCAACAATCAGGAGGATTTACCACACCAAACACGGGACAAGAATACTGGACAAGCAGTACCGGATTTATACAGAATGCAATAACACAGCGTGTCATATTTAACCCAAGCACACCGGGCGTACCAAACAATGGCGGCCCATGGCGGATGTACATGCGCGACACCTCAACAGGCTGTGCGGTAGTAGACAGTATCAACCTAACGATAGCCGGAGTACCGGATGTAGACTTAAGTTTTAACTCAGCAACAGATGATGAAGAGATAGACCTTTGTGATGGCACAGGTTGGTATCCGGTATATACGAAAATAAACGGAGTGTTGAGTGCAGGAACAACCGACCTATCAGATACAAACTATAGCTATATAGGCCCGGCAGCATGGGTACCACGCGCTCCATTGCCACCGATACAGGGCGCCTTGGCAGGATTCAACACGAGCGATGCCTCAGCAGGCGGTAACCAACAAATCATCTTTAAATTTGTACAATTTACGGCAGGCATATCCTGTACCAATTGGGATACAGGCGTGGTAAAAATACAAGAGCCACCGGTACTGAGTGTAACTCCAGGGGGAGCGATATGTAGCTATGAAGCTGGCATACC
>JBIINH010000224.1:0-2667 GCA_044337585.1 Bacteroidia bacterium | reverse complement strand
TCATCAGTTCATCTTTCTCAAGACTCATCAATGGTTTCAAATGTTTCTCTACCACATCATCAAAGAAAGACTCTTCAATTTCAGTAGAGCTGATGGTATCTATAAATGACAATAGTTTTCTGTCGCGTACTTCCTGAGCTGAAGGAATAAGTACACGCGTAAATTTCAGGTTAGCCAGTTTTTCAATTTCACGTAAGCGATAAAATTCGCGTACGTTCAAAAGCGTAATTGATGTACCAGTTTTACCGGCACGTGCTGTACGGCCACTGCGGTGTGTGTAGTTTTCAATATCATCGGGTAAATGGTAATGGATAACGTGTGTTAATCCGCTTACGTCAATACCACGAGCAGCCACATCCGTAGCCAACATAATTTTTGTTCCGTGGTTGCGAAAACGGCTCATTACTTTTTCGCGTTGCGATTGGCTAAGGTCGCCATGAAGGCAATCGGCATTGTAACCATCACGTATCAGTTTGTCACTGATATCTTGTGTTTCGTGACGGGTTGTGCAAAACACAATTCCGTAAAATGTATCGTTGTTAAAATCAAGAATACGTTTGAGTGCAGCATATTTGTCTTTGGCATGCACTACGGCATATTCGTGAGAAATATTCTGGTTGGTACTGTTTGATTTTCCTACACTCAGCTCAACAGGGTCTTTCATGAACCTGTTGGCAATGGTGCGGATTTCGCGAGGCATGGTTGCGCTAAAAAGGCAAACACGTTTCTCGGCAGGTGTAAACTCAAGGATGTTTTCAATGTCTTCGCGGAAACCCATGTTCAGCATTTCATCTGCTTCATCAAGCACCACAAAGCTGATTTCTTTGATGTTTACAGCACGTCTTTCCATAAGATCCATCAAGCGGCCGGGAGTGGCTACAATGATTTGAGGTCCTCTGCGCAGTTCATCCATTTGTCCGGTGATGCTAGCACCACCATAAACAGACGCTATGCGAACGTTTTGTAAATTTTTTGAATACTTTACCAAATCGCGGGTAATTTGCATGCAAAGCTCACGTGTAGGGCACACGATAAGTGCTTGTGTAGTTTTGCTTGAAAAATCGATAAGTTGTAAGAGCGGTAAGCCGAATGCGGCTGTTTTACCGGTACCCGTTTGTGCTAACCCTAAAATGTCACGCTGTGTTTCTAAAAAAACCGGAATAGACTTTTCCTGAATGGGCGTGGGGTCAACGAAACCGAGTTCCGAGATGGCGCTTAAAACGGACGTGTTTAAGCCCAGGTCGTTAAATGTTGTCAATGTACTATAATTTATTAAATGAGCGGCAAAGATATGCCTAATATGCGGAACCGCCTAATAATCTTTGTATTTCACTATATTTGCATCCTTAATTGAACAATAAAAATGAATATACGCGAGCAATTAAATAAACGCATATTGATATTGGATGGCGCCATGGGCACTATGATACAACGGTATAAACTGGAAGAAAAAGATTTTAGAAACGATGCATTAAAAGATCATCCCAAACCTTTGCAGGGCAATAATGATTTGTTGTCCATTACCCGCCCTGATGTAATAAAAGCCATACATGCCCAATATTTTGAAGCCGGTGCCGATATTGTAGAAACCAATACATTTAGCGGAACCACCATTGCCCAAGCTGATTATGGATTGGAGCATTTGGTATATGACATCAATTACCAGTCGGCAAAAATTGCGCGCGAAGTAGCTGATGAGTTTACAACCAAAACACCTGATAAGCCCCGCTATGTAGCAGGCGCTATGGGCCCGACTAACCGCACCGCTTCACTAAGCCCCGATGTAAATGATCCGGGTTATCGTGCAGTGACGTTTGATGAATTAAAAATTGCGTATAAAGAACAAGCCAAAGCATTGATTGATGGTGGCGTGGACTTGATATTGATTGAAACCATTTTTGATACATTGAATGCCAAAGCTGCACTGTTTGCAGTTGATGAATTGATGGAAGAGCTGGGCAAATCATATCCTGTAATGATTTCCGGAACCATAACGGATGCATCGGGACGTACCTTGAGCGGACAAACCACCGAAGCATTTTTGATATCGATGCAGCACGCACCTTTGTTGAGCATCGGGCTTAATTGTGCGTTGGGTGCAAGTGCCCTAAGGCCTTACCTGCAAGTGTTGGCACAAAAAGCTCCGTTTTATGTAAGCGCTTATCCCAATGCCGGCTTGCCAAATGAAATGGGACAATATGATGAAAGCCCAAGAGCTATGGCCGCACAGGTAGAAGAGTTTTGCAAAGAAGGTCTTGTGAATATTTTGGGTGGATGCTGCGGCACTACGCCCGACCATATCAAAGCCATTGCAGAAACGGCAGCTAAATACGCACCACGCAACCTCAGCGCAACAGCATAAATTTTTTAGAACTTGGATATACAACTAGTTATTGTTGGAATAATTGTAGCAACTGCGGCAGCGTATTTGTTGCGCAGCATGTACAAAAGCAGCAAAGGCCATGCCTGCGAAAGCGGCAAGTGTGGGTGTGAGGGTGCAAAATTACCAAGCCCTAAGCGCTGATAGAGGCATATAAAGTGCTACCTGCTCACCACCAGTTTTTGTACAAATACCATTCCTTTAGCATCCTGCATTTGCAGGAAATATACACCGGGTGCAAGTGATGATACATTGCAGGAGTGTTGTTGTGTATCAAGTTGCAGCGT
>JBIINH010000223.1:0-2670 GCA_044337585.1 Bacteroidia bacterium | reverse complement strand
GTTCTGCGCACTTTATAAATGGCCGAAATATCTACAATGGCGGCAAGCGGATCGCCATTCCAAGTAAGTGAACTGCCTTTATTGATGATAAACTTACGGGTAAACACGTTTGCTGCAGTTAGTTTGTATTCTCCTTTATCAATATTTACTGTACCAAACATGGTAAAATCGCCTTGCTTGTTCATTTCCATTTTCAAAACACCTTTTCCTGAACCAACAACTTTGTCATCCGTTTTGGGGTCCAGCAACAATTGCACTTCGGCATTTGGTGTTACATCAACAAGCATGCTAATGGCAAAACCGGAAAGCGAATTTTTATTAAAGCTTTTGACCTTGATAGGCATGGTATCTTTCGACACATAGTTGATGTAAGCAGCATCGCTTGATGAGGAGCTATAAGTTGGCAGGTATAAAATCGTATTGTTTTCTGTTCGTAGTCGGGCATCCACTACCAAATCATCAAATGATCCTTTAAGCGTAATGCTTCCGGTGGCAAAGGCTTTTCCGTAAAATAATTCGTTGTCCTTTTCTACCGTGTTCAGCACCTTAAAATTATTCATTTGGCTGAGGCTAAAATCGGTATAAAAATTAGAGAAATACGAATGTGTCATGCTTCCTTTTAGCAGTGCTTCACTGTTTTTTTCGTCCTTTATTTTTGTAGGAACCAAGGTTATACTTGACTCGTCAAATTTTATTTCGCTCGAAAAACGGTAAATAGTTTGCAAGTATTCAACCCTTGCTTCCACATCATTTAACTGAATATTTCCATTGATTACGGGTTTTTTAATTGCACCCGTTATTTTCCCATTCATGATGGCAGTGCCATTGTAGATGGTTGCATTGCTTTTCAAAAATGCCTGAAATGCATCGAGACGAGATTCTGCAAAACTTACTGAAAAATCAATTGGAAAATCGCTGCTTGCAAATGATACAAAGCCGCCTGCCTCTAATGACTTTAGTTTGCCTTCAATTGATTTTAGGTAAACCAATAGCCTGTTTTGTTTCTCATTAAAATTGCTATTAATCGTAAAGTCCCCAATCGTATCATTGTCAAAAGCCAAGCGATTCACTTTCAAAAATGTTTCTACGGTGTATGATTGGTCAGTTGCTTTCCATACCAAGGCCCCATTTAATAACCCATCAAGCTTAAAATCTAATTTTCGGTAAATGCTATTCACCACATTCAAATCAATATTCGTTATATCTACCCGTATATTGCTATGCCCTTCAAAGTCGGAGTAGCCGTTTAAAAAGAGATGTTGATTTCTATCAACCTGAATGGCGAAATCGTCAAATTTGATTTGCTGTCCATTGTAAATAACGGTTCCGGCATCATTAAATGCGATACGTATTTTTCTGAAGTAAACGGCTGAGGTATCAAATTTGGTCTCAATGGTATTTTCATAAAAGTCCGTTGCGATATTCATTGAAGTGAAAATATTGGCAAGGCTATCGGCAATGGAAATTTGGGTTTTTATATTGTTATTACCGGCCAATGCATGGAAGCCTGCATTGTTTATCACAGACGAATCTTCTAACTCCAGCTTATCAAAATGAAAAGAAATTTCTTGCCCTTGTGCTTCTGTCGAACTATTTATTGAAGTATTCATTATCTCATATTCATCATACCTCATGTAGGCGCATTTTTGCTGAATATCCCAAACCACAGCCTCGTTAATGTCTTTATAATTCAATTCAAAACTGAGGCTTTCTATTTCAAAATATGGGAAAAACAGTTGTGTGTAAACATCCAGATTACCTGTTATTAACTTCAATTTAAAATTAGATTGCCCTTTAGAATCGTGTTTTTTGGGTGAAAAATAGGCCGGAAAATTGGCAGCCAACACATCATAACCAATCTCCTTTAGTTCCATAAATTTTATAGTACCGTTTACAGTAGCTTCAAACTCATCTGCAGACAATCGCATGATTCGGTTATTGGCATTGTTTACCGTAGAGAAAGCTATCTTTTCAATATCATAATCTTTACCATTTTTTACAAACAACAAATCTGTCAAAAGTATCGTTCCTTCATTGTGGTCAAGATCTTGGTAGTTAAAATCTACATCTATCAATCCCATCACGGCAAGTTCATTGGTATCTAATTTCAGTTGTTTCAAATTCATGTAACGCACTTCGCCTTTCAAATCATATTCAGGAATTGGTTTATTGAAATCAATTTGTGCAGCAATGCCTAAATCCAAGGCGATGTCTTTTATATCAAGGTTGCCTTTAAATGATTTATTGTTGATTTCGCCTTTTGCTGCTATATCCTTGTATAAGTGTTGATACACGTCAAATGTGCTCACCTTCAAATCAAATCTGTTGTTTAGTTTTTCAATGTCAAATCCTTTTCCATTTACTTTTAAGCCAAAAGAAATAGCACCTATGTATTTTTCTAATCCAAGTACTTGACCTAATTTAAAATCTTTGGCATTGATTGTTCCTGAATATTCGGGCTCGGTATTTTCTGCCATTTTCAAATTGATATCTGAAGACACCTCACCGGCATCTGTTTGAAATTTGCCATACGAAACGAAATCTGATATAAACCCGGTAATGGCTCCTTTGTATTGGATGTTGCCTAATTTAAAAACTTCTTCGGGCATACCCATATCGGTAAGCAATGCAATATCTGCTGCGTTGGTTTTCAAATATTCAATGCGTGAG
>JBIINH010000222.1:0-2673 GCA_044337585.1 Bacteroidia bacterium | reverse complement strand
ACCTCATGTTAGGGAACCTAACGCCACAAGTGCAAATGACAGTATTAAAACGGTTAACAAAAAGACCCAAGTTGGTTGTATTAGATACCATGAACTTTTGGATGGAAGTGGCACTGGATGATTTGAAAGCAACCTTGAAAATGGTAGATGTACTAACCATCAATGATGAAGAAGCACGTCAGCTTTCTGGCGAATACTCGCTTGTAAAAGCAGCATCTAAAATTCAAGAGATGGGTCCAAAATACCTCATCATCAAAAAAGGAGAGAATGGAGCATTATTGTTTCATGGAAAAGAGGTTTTCTTTGCGCCAGCGTTGCCATTGGAAGAAGTATTTGATCCAACGGGTGCCGGTGACACCTTTGCCGGAGGGTTTATTGGGTATATTGCAAAAACGAATGATATATCATTTGAAAACATGAAGAATGCCATTATTTATGGTTCAGCAATGGCTTCGTTTTGTGTAGAAAAATTTGGAACAGAAAGACTCATGAACCTAACCGAAACTGAGATGAGCGAAAGAATAAACGCATTTAAAAAACTGGTTCGATTTTCAGCAGCACAATAAAGAAAAAACAGCGGTGATATCAATCAGTTTTGAAATCACTGACCAATTCATACATTTGCCACACTTTAACTTAATTTATGCCAGCAGACAATATTATTAAACATGGCTCAGAGAATCCATTTGAGTCAATGAAAAGGCGATTTGATATCGCTGCAAAAATTTTAGGCTTGGACGAAAGCGATTACAATGTTTTAATAGCCCCGCAAAAAGCCGTTATCGTTAACATTCCTGTTACGATGGATGATGGGAAAGTGCAGGTTTTTGAAGGTTTTCGCGTAGTACACAATGCAAATCTTGGGCCTTCAAAAGGTGGTATCCGCTATTCTCTTGATGTAAATCTGGATGAAGTGAAAGCACTTGCTGCATGGATGACGTGGAAGTGCGCTGTTGTAGGTATTCCTTATGGCGGTGGTAAAGGTGGCGTTAAATGTAATCCGCGCTCAATGAGCAAAGGAGAATTAGAAAGATTGACCCGCTCTTACACGGACTTAATGGTAGATGTATTCGGGCCAGATAAAGATATACCCGCCCCTGATATGGGAACCGGACCACAGGAAATGGCATGGTTAATGGATGAGTACTCTAAACTAAAAGGATGTTCTCAACCTGCAGTAGTAACCGGTAAACCAATTGTATTAGGCGGATCGCTTGGGCGAGTGGAAGCAACTGGAAGAGGGGTAATGGTATCTACACGTGCAGCTCTTATAAAAATGGGAATCAATCCTGTTGGCACTACTTGTGCAGTTCAAGGATTTGGAAACGTTGGTTCTATATCAGCAAAGTTGCTTGAAATGCAAGGGTTAAAAATTGTTGCGATATCTGATGTTTCGGGCGCATATTATAATCCCGAAGGAATAAATATTGAGGCAGCAATTAAATTCCGTGATGGCAACAATGGTACTTTGGAAGGATTTAAGGATGGTAATAAAATTACCAATGCTGAATTACTTGAACTTGATGTAACAGTGCTTGTTCCTGCTGCAATGGAAGACCAAATTACAGAAGAAAATGCAGACCGTATAAAAGCTAAATTGATTGTTGAAGGTGCAAACGGACCAACATCAGCAAGTGCAGATGATATATTGAATAAAAAAGGAGTAATGGTTGTGCCGGATATACTTGCCAATGCAGGCGGTGTGACCGTAAGTTATTTTGAATGGGTACAAAACCGCTTAGGTTATTATTGGACAGAAGAGCGTGTATACAGACGTGCAGACCGTGTAATGAAAACAGCATTCGAAAGCGTATATGCAGCTGCTCAGCAATTCAATATTCCCATGCGTATTGCTGCATATGTTGTGGCAATCAAGCGTGTGGCTGAAGTAGAAACCATGCGAGGAAAGTTCGGATTATAATCCATAAATGATTTTAAACACCAGCCATTATTGGCTGGTGTTTATCAAATAAATTAATCAACCAACTCATGTTACACAAAGAAGGTAAAGCAACTATTTTTATCACACTTGTTGTGCTGTTTGCAATTAATGGAGTTGTTATGTGGCTTTTACCTGAACAATTACTCGTTCAGAATTTACTATTGATTGTATCAATTGCTTTTCTTGTAATCATTTTACAGTTTTTTAGAAACCCATCAATTACTCCAACACTTGGAGATAATCTTGTTATTTCACCTGCCGATGGAAAAGTAGTAGTTATTGAAGAAGTAGAAGCAGATGAATATTTCACAGATAAACGCATACAGGTTTCCGTATTTATGAGCCCATTTAATGTGCATGTAAACAGAAATCCGGTTGGGGGATTGGTAAAATATTTTAAATACCATCAAGGTAAATATTTAGTTGCATGGCATCCAAAGTCATCTACTGAGAATGAGCGTACAACTACCGTAATTGAGACATCATCAAAAAGAGAGATACTGTTTAAGCAAATTGCAGGAGCATTGGCCAAACGAATTGTGTGGTATGTAAAAGAAGGGCAACAAGTAAACCAGGCAACAGAAATGGGCTTTATTAAGTTCGGTTCACGTGTTGATTTGTTATTGCCCCTCGACTCAAAAATTAAGGTGGAGCTGAACCAGAAAGTTAAAGGCGGTTGCACGGTTATTGCTGAATTATAGCGCTTTTCTTAGGTGGAAAATGGGCTCCTC
>JBIINH010000083.1:0-9660 GCA_044337585.1 Bacteroidia bacterium | reverse complement strand
CTAATGTGAAATCAAAGTTGGCTAGCGGAGGGATTGGGGCCGGAGGTGGGCCTGTGGCTACAAGGTCAAATCCGAAATCATAACGTTGAGTTCCAAAACCTGCCGGGTTTGGAGCAGTTACATCTGTTGACCATTGGCGTGAGTTATATGATACATTTTGGTTTGCTAATCCAATTGAACCCGCAGTGGCTGTTTGGCGAGTTTCTACTACAATAGGAAGAGTCGGGTCAATGGGAACAGGATTATCCAAGGTAATGGCAAACCATTGGCCTGCGGTTGCATTAACAACCTGGCTGGAAACGGACAGTGCCTGCACTGTTCCCGAAACCCATACACCTGCCAGAGTAGTTGTACTGGTATTACCTATCCATACCTGAAAGTTTGAATAAGTAGCGGTAGTAGTTGAAGCAGATCTAAAATAGACTCTGTTAATAGCTAAACCGGATGGTACAGCCGGTGTGAATTCACCTACTTGATAAAGGCCTTGAAAGCGGCAATTTGCCCATGCTCCTCCTCCAAACGGAATCGCATTTGCGCCTGTACCATTACCACAAGAGTAAGTAGGTGTACCTTGCGACCACAAATTTGATACGGACATTACAAGTAATAAACTTAGGAGTGTAATACGTATTTTCATATACTTAAATTTAATTATTCGAATAAATTGAGTTTCGAAGTTAACAGATTAGACAATAATAAAAGAAAAATAGCATAAAGTTTTGTATATATAATATATATCTTATAACTTACTGAAAGGTTTGCATATCAATCAGATTTTTATAGGCCCCATTTGCTGAAATGAGTTCAATATGGTTGCCTTGCTCAATTATTTTTCCCTGATGCAACACAATGATTTTATCGGCATGCTGAATGGTAGAAAGTCGATGAGCAATAACAATAGAAGTTCTATTTTTCGTGAGATTTTGCAATGCATCCTGAACCAGTCTTTCAGATTCGGTATCAAGTGCTGAAGTGGCTTCATCTAAAATAAGAATTGGCGGATTTTTGAGCACTGCGCGTGCAATGGACAATCGCTGTCTTTGGCCACCTGAAAGCTTTGCGCCACGGTCACCAATATTGGTATGATAACCCTGCTCAAGTTTTACAATAAACTCGTGTGCGTTGGCAATTTTGGCTGCAGCAATAATCTCTTCTTCACGGGTATCAGGTCTGCCGAAAGCAATATTATTAAACACCGAGTCATTAAACAAGATGGCTTCCTGCGTAACTATGCCCATAAGCGCATTCAAGTCGGATAATTTCAATTTGCGAATATCCATTCCGTCAATCTCAATACAGCCTGAAGTTACGTCATAAAAACGAGGTAACAAATCGGCCATGGTACTTTTGCCTGCTCCTGATTGACCTACTAAAGCAACGGTAGTTCCAATTGGGATAGTTAAATTAATTTCATTTAATACCTGATGCTGATGATAGGCGAAGGAAACATTTTTGTATTCAATGCTTTTGGTAAATGCTTGAATGGATTTTGCATCTGCTGATTCGGTTATGGCAACCGGAGTTTCTAGAATGGCAAATATGCGCTCGCCTGAAGCAAGTCCTCGTTGTATATTGGTAAGTGCAGAAGAAATGTTTTTAGCCGGTACAAGAATTTGAGAGAACAAGGTAATATACGTTATAAACTCACTTGCATTAAGTTCTGAATCATTTTCAAGTACTAAGCTGCCACCATATAAAATCAACCCTACTACAACTGTTACTCCTAAAAATTCAGAGATCGGAGAAGCCAATTCTCTTTTGTTCCACATTGACTTTAGGATGTTGCGATAATTATTATTTTGTTCATCAAATTTCGACCTAACGTATGCTGATGCATTAAAGGCTTTGATGATACGTATTCCTGAAATGGTTTCTTCGATAATGCTTAAAATATTGCCTAAGATGCTTTGTCCTACTTGTGCTTGTTTGCGTAATTTTCGTGAAATTGTAGTAATGATTAAGCCCGACAACGGAAGTACAATGAGGGAAAATAAGGTAAGCTTCACACTCATGCTAAACAACAAGATTACAAATCCGATAATCATCAACGGCTCACGAAAAACTACTTGAATAGAGCTTACGACTGAATTTTCAATTTCATTTACATCATTTGATAAGCTAGACATCAAATCGCCTTTGCGCTGACTCTGAAAATAGCCTACGTGCAAATCGGTAATTTTTTTGAAGAGGCTTTCTCTTATATTTCTAACAACATAGGTACGCATATTGGTAAGTACCCGTTGCGACCAATACTTAAACATATTGGAAAAGAAGACAGAAACAATGATGATGACACATACAAATTGCAGTGCCTGTATTTTCCCGTATGCATTGAAAATCGAATTAAAATAATAATTGAATATTTCTTTTAAATAGGTAATGCTTAAAGTAAACTCAGGACGTGAAACCATTTCATTGGTTGGTACTTTCTCAAAAATTACATTTAGTAATGGGATAAGAAGGGTGAAATTGGCAAGGCCAAAAAAAACTGCCAACAAAGCCAATACAGCATATTTAGGTACAAATCGCGAATACGGTTTGGCAAATGCAAGCAGTTTAAAATATGTTTTCATTTGAGTGTATGTTTGCAAGTATACACCTGCGGCTTGTGAATTGAAAACCTTAAGCGAAATTGTTTCAAAACATTTCAATTGCAAGATAAATATTTAAACAATATGATTATGTTGCAGCACATATGATTAGCATCATTACTGCAGTACACAATCAGCTTCCTATGAACAAACTTTTTGTTCAGTATTTGAAAAAGTATACGCATCATCCTTACGAGCTCATTGTTATTGATAATGCATCTACAGATGGTAGTACCGCTTTTTTTGAATCAGAAGGTGCAAAAGTGATTAGAAATGCTGCAAATTATTCTTATCCGTATTGCCAAAATCAAGGTATACGGGTTGCTCAATTTGACCATTTTGCGTTTTTAAATAACGATATCATTGTATCTCCAAACTGGGACAAACATTTGCTCGAAAGCATGTATGCAAACGAACTTGATATTATAACTGTTTGTGGAATTGAACGATTGGAATCACCGGAAAAAACAAAAACATATGGCCGCAAATGGAAGCGCATCAAGCACCTTATCGCACTGCCAGGAATCAATATCTTTTCGCTACAGCTCATGCATAAAATAATGTATGGAAATTGGGAGTTATTTAACCAAAAACGCTACACCAAATTCAAGCAAAAAGTTGCAGAAGGTTTCGTTGGAAATTCTGTTTTATTCAATCGCAAAGCACTAGAAAAAGTTGGGTATTGGGACGAGCGCATTCAAGCAGCGGATTTTGATTTATATATACGAAGCAAAAAACGGAATTTAGAAATTGGCGACATCAAACCTTGCCACATTGCATTAGATGTTTTTCATCATCATTTCATACGCATCACTGTAAAATCAAAACCTCCTGTTTTTGCTGATAGTCAACAAATGATGCGACTGGAAGATAAATGGACCGAAGCAGAGTTGAAAATTTATTTAAAAGATAATGTTAGCACCTAATTAATCATACAGCTCAAATTTAATGGCATCCTTAGCATAGCCCATATTTGTCAATCGTTCTCGTGCTTCTTTTAGCATGGCACTCCAACCGCACATGTAAAAATATGCAGGCCTTTTGTCGGCAAATATTTCTTCATACACCTCATGTACATAACCATGCCTGCCTCCCCAATTGTGTGCTCTTGACAAAACCGGTATAAATTTAAACTCCGCAAAATCTGCTTGCAGCAATTCCATTTCTTTTCGATACAAAATATCTGCTTCATGCCTGTTACCAAAAACCATGTAAATGTTTTTGTGTGAAATGTGGTTGTTGAGTATATGTAAGCACATACTTCGCAATGGAGCAATACCAGTTCCGGTTGCTACAAAACAAATATCTCTATCAATAATCTCGGGCAATACAAACTTGCCAATTGGTCCGGCCATTTGCACAATAGATCCAACTTTAAAATGTTCCCACATGTGTGGAGTTCCCAATCCCGGAGGATTTAATACAATTACCAATTCAAGGGTATTGTCTTGAGAAGGTGCTGACGCAATGGAATAGCTGCGGTAAGGAATTTTTGATTCAATAGGCAAATTAATCATTACAAACTGACCCGGTTTGAAATCAAATTTTTCCAAATGTGGCACCTTAAAATAATACCTTCTTACTGCGTGCGATTCATCAATAATCTTGATAATTTCAGCATCATAAAATTGCTGTTTCATTGCATTTCTGTATTAATATCTACAAAAGCGTATTGTAAACTTTTAGCCAAGTTAGTGGTTTGTTTTGTGAAATAGAAATGTTATCTGTTAATTGTACACCTATTTATTATCATACACACACATGCAAAAATTATTACAACTTGTTTTTATCTTAATTATTTCAAGTGCTTCAAATTTATTTGCTCAGCGATCAAACTGTGTTAGTTCTCCATATCCAATTGAGCTATCTCAATCAAATGGAACCATGCTTATCGTTTACTCGAAAGGTACTGAAGCTTTACATTATAAAGAAACAGAAGAAGGGTATACCATCATCCCAAATAAAAACGGAATTTATGAGTATGCAATGCTTGACGAAAACAGTAACCTTCAATTAAGTGGTATTGCGGCAAAAAATAAAATATCTGAAGCCATTGCAGGCAAACATGATATTGAAAAACATTTACGGTTTTCAACCATTCAGGAGCAAGCAATCATTGCAGACTTTGAAGCAATGTCAGGAGAAATTGCTGATTTAAATAAAACAGTGGAAGTGTCTTATCCTGTAAATGGAAAAATAAAAGTGCTCGCTATTTGCATGCAGTTTCCTGATTTGACTCCTTTATATCCTATTACTGCATTAAGTGATTTAATGAATCAAAAAAACTATAATGGCACTGGAAGCTTTAAAGATTATTTCAACGTGAACTCCTATGGAAACTTAAATGTAGAAGTGGATGTTGTAGGCTGGTATACTGCTTCTCGAAATAGAGTTGAGTATGGACAAGCATTAGATAATGGAGCATCAAACCCATCTTACATGACGAACGTAAGAAGCTTGATTGCACAGGGTATAGACTCGGCTGATATAAAAGGAAATGTTGACTTTACAAAGTATGACAACGATAGCAATGGCGAGGTTGATGGTATCATTGTTTTTCATGCTGGCTATGGCGCTGAACAAGGATTTGATGGATACATTTGGTCTCACCGCTCTTCACTATCAGGATCCAACGTGAGGATAAAAGATGGAAAAACCATTCGCAACTATTGTATCAACCCATCAAAACGAAATTGGAGTGGTGATATTACAATGGTGGGACTAGGTGTATTGACGCATGAGTTCGGTCATATCATGGGGCTTCCTGATTTATACGCTACACAAGGATCAAGCGAAGGTATTGGCAATTACGGATTGATGGGGGGATGCGGTTGGCTAAATCAAGAGCGCACACCTTGCCAATTTGAAACTTGGTGCAAAGATCAATTTGGTTGGATTTCTCCGATTGTTGTTAACAATACAGGTGAAATTACTTTACCAAATACACTTGATTCGTCAGTTGCCATTAGGATAAATACGTCACGTGGTAATGAATATTTCCTTATTGAAAATCGCCAGCAAAAAGGTTGGGATCGTTTTCTTCCTTCAAGAGGTTTGGCTATTTGGCACATCAATACACAAAGAACTTCGCTGTATCCGGGAAGCAATACTGTAAATGTAGATACAGCAAGATATGGTGTTGGCCTAAAACAAGCTGATGGGCAAAGACACCTTGAAAGGGGGACAAATAGAGGAGATCAAGGTGATTTATTCCCCGGATCAACAAACAATAGAAATTTCACTGATAACTCCAATCCAAATTCGAAATTGCATTACACCATCAGTGGTGTGAAACAACCTTCTAATATTTCCATTACTAATATCACACAAAATGCAGACAGCACCATTACATTTAAAATATCTTTAGGAACAGTAGCTGCGTTTGGTGTTAGCCCGCAAGCAGGTTGTGCACCATTGACAGTTAATTTAAATAATAACTCAATTGGAGCTGAATCATACAAATGGTATTTGCCGGATGGTACAACTGTTGAAAACACCAATCCTAAGGTTTTATTAAGCACACCCGGCTCATTTGTAATATCGTTAGTGGTTTATAATACAAGCGGTAATGCTGTAGATTCTGTTTCGCAAACTGTTACTGTGAATCCCTCACCTAATGCATCTTTCACTGTCGAGCAAGTTGGTGACAGCTTATTTCTAAAAAACACCTCTACCCAAAGTTCTTATGGACAATGGCGATTTAGCTCAGGTGCTACAAGTACTGCAAACCAATTAAAAATAAAAGTACCGGCTACTGGTTTTACTTATTATTATCTAGCATTTTCAGATAATGGCTGCACAGATACCGCTTTTGGCGAAGCAACACCGTTCCCAACAGGCATTCAAGAAGAAATGTATTTACGAACCTTTAGTGCTTACCCAAATCCGTTTGATAAAAGATGTAATATTCGCATAGATGCATTGCGCGAATCTGTATACACAATAAAAGCCTATAATATTGTAGGAGAAGTTGTATATACTCACTCAAGTTCGTTATCACAAGGGAAACAAACCATCACATTTGGTGAGTTATTGCCTGAAGGTATTTATTTCGTAACCATACAAACAGAGGGAGAGCAAAAAACACTTCGGATTATCAAATCACATTAATAATGATTCGCTCAGTTGTTGACTTACTGTTTCCACAATTATGTGTGACATGTAACCATACACTGATGAAGAATGAAACGCATTTGTGTGCAGCTTGTATTAATGAGTTGCCTTTAACTTATTTCCACTTAAATAAAGACAATTCCGTAGAGAAAACATTCTGGGGTAGAATTGTATTTGAAAAGGCTTTTGCCATGTTGCATTTTAGCAAAGAAGGAATGGTGCAAAAAATGCTTCACCAAATCAAATATAAAGGCAATAAAGATTTAGCAGTTTATCTTGGCGAGATGTATGGTGGAATGTTAAAAACAAAAGGCATTACAGCAGATGGCTTGATAGCCATTCCACTTCATAAAAGCAAACTGAGGAAACGTGGATACAATCAATCAGATTATTTTGTGCAAGGGCTTTCAACTGTTTTACAAATCCCAATATTAAGTAATTGCGTGACGCGTATTTCAGCAACAGAAAGCCAAACACGAAAGAGTAGATTTGCTCGCTGGGAAAATGTTCAAGAAGTTTTTTCAGTAGTGGAACCCTCTGTGTTAGAACACAAACATATACTAATTTGCGATGATGTAATTACTACGGGAGCAACAATTGAGGGCTTATGCAAAGTACTTCCAAAAACTTCAAAATTTAGCATTTGTGCTATTGCCACACCATCTCAATAATTAAGCGACTCCATCAGTGTTCTAAATGCAATAAATTTATCTCCGAACCTATTTTTTCCATCTGCTTGCAGGCTTGGGGCAAATTCATCTCTGTATCTTTCATAATGAGCCATGTCTTTTGCCATATATTGTACAACATATGTAACCCCTGTTTCGTCTTCTTGCCTAGTTAGTAAACGTGAAAGTGAAGCCTGTTCAAACATCCCTGTATTCAATACATCATTTAGGTGTTTTTCTTTCATCCATTTTAGCCATTCCTCAGCTATGGTATCATCCACGTTTACGGTTACGTTATATATTATCATATGAATAATAAATTAGTTGATTTGCTCTCCTCTTAAAAAACGAATTCTACGTCTTGCTTCTGTACAAAAAAAACTTCCTGGATATTCCGTAAGCAATCGTGTATAGGATTCTTTTGCCTTATCGGGCAATCCCAAATACTTCTCTTGTAACTGTGCAATCATGAACAACGCATTATCTCCCCAAATACCACTCCCATGTTCCTTCAGTGTTAGTTCAAAATTTGTAATTGCTTCCGAGTATTGCTTATTTGAAATATAAATTTCGCCTCGTTTAAATAAGATGTCGTCATCTAGTTCATGGCGTGGATACAGAGAATTGATTGTGTCAAGGTATCGTAATGCGATATCGTTTTTTCTCTGATAAAAATTCAAATCTGCTTGTGCAAAATATTTGAGTGGTTCTGTATTGCTATCTAATGAATTGTCCTGAATAAGTAGTGAAAGTTCTAGTGCATTATTTGATATTAATTGTGTTGTTGCTGTTTTCAGTACATCTAGTTGCGCTTGTGCCCATTCAAATTCTCCTAGGAAATAAGACAGCCTTGCATTTCTATATTTTGCTTCCTGCCCAAGTGGGTCTTCTTTATAATCTTTATCTACTTGTCCATAAAGCAACATTGCTTCCCATACATCTCCTTTTAATACATATATATCTCCTAACTCTAATTTGCAACGGCTTCTAAAAAATGCATCCGCTCGCTGCATAGCTAGGATTTCATTATATAGTATTATGCCTGCTTCTATACGATTTAAATAATAAACATAAAGTGCGGCAAGTTCCCGCATGCTTTGTATCGTAAAATGACTCTTGCCATTTTCATTCAAAAAGCTAAGGTAAGCTTGCTCTAAAATGATTAGATCTTGTTGTGTATAGTTTTGGGTATTTACAATCTTTTGTCGCCTTGCATCAAGCAAATATGTCTGCGCATTTAAATACATAGGCTTATCACTACCAAGTGAAATAACATAGGTGAATATTTGAATAGCTGCATCGTAAGATTCATTTTGCAAAGCCAATATCCCCAACTCACTAATTCTGACCCCTTGTTCTTTATATCGCTTATCCAATGATTTTGCTTGTAGAAACGCATTATTAAAATCGCGTTTCTGCACATACAACCAAATCAGCATCGCTTGAAACACTTCGTAATCGGGGTAGGTTTTAAGCCTTTTGATGAGTGCTGTTTTTAAATATTCATACGATTTAGCATCAACTATTTTTCCTTGTAAATAACCTTGAATTTCTTCTTGCAATTGAGGGTTGATTTGTAAGGTATTGATGTATTCATCCATCATTAATTGCTGCGCCCCATTTTGATCATAGAGTTGCGCTAGTTCCATTGAATATTTGAGCGACATCGCCCCATTTATTTTCCTACCGCGTTGATAACAAGTTATGGCATAATCAATATAACTGCGTTTTTGAAATGCCGATGCCAATTGTATTACTTTTGACTCTTCTGCATCTGATTGATTGATGAGCTGGGAGAAATATTTAATTGCCTTTTCGTTAGAGCCCGACTTTTCCAATACATAACCTTCATCTACTTTATAAAACGAATTTATTGGAAACTTACGTTGCTGTTTTTTTACCAATTTCGCTGCATCTTCCCATTGCTTTAATTGAAAATATGAGACCAATAAGTTATCATAAATATAGGACGACTCCGGATTTTTTGCATTAAGCTTTTCATATATGTCGGCAGCTTTGTCATATTCTGCATTATTGAAATACTGTGCGGCAAGCTGCTCATCTTTGCTTTGTGCAAGCAGTAACGTAGGTAGTGTTACAAGAATGAAAATAAGCAATCGAAACATTGTTCGAAGATAATTTTTTCTTGGTATTCAATAGCAATGCATAAAAAAGGCCGGACAAGTCCGGCCTTTTTTATTATAAAGTCAATAGCAATTAGTTTGCTTTTACAACTTTCAGCGTAATGGTTTCCTGACCTATCAGCTTCACAAAATAGATGCCTGCTT
>JBIINH010000082.1:0-9663 GCA_044337585.1 Bacteroidia bacterium | reverse complement strand
AATCATTTGGAAAATAAGATGCAACGCGAATTGGGTAAAACCCACCATCTTGACTGTAATCTCCGCGTTGTGGTTTGTAGTTGGCAAGTGAGCAGCCTTTTGCATTCTTGATATATGGGCCTCCCCATGGATATTTATTCATATCACGACCTGCACGGGCTGCATATTCCCACTCGTATTCAGTTGGTAGCCTGAAATCTGTAACTGCAGGCTCACCCATATCTGAATAGAATGAATTTAAATGTGATGTGCGCCAATTACAAAAAGCTTTAGCTTGGTGCCAATTTACACCAACTACCGGATAATCATCATATTTTGGGTGCCAAAAATAAACTGTAGCAATCGGCTCATTATATGAATAAGTATAGTCTCTTATAAATACCAATGTATCTGGGTAAATGGCGAGCTGCTTAATTTTCTTATATTTTTCTCTGGATTCTTTATAAGAATTCTGGCGATGTAACTTAGCTGCCGATCTCAAATCAATCTCTTCATACTTGTATATCAGTTTACGCACATCAATTTGCTTGGTTCTGTAGTACGTTTCAGCTTGATTGTAATATAGGTCTTTAATTTGATCATTATCTTGGGTAAATTCCTCTTTAATTTTCGGAAGATAATTCAAAGTATGTTCACCTGTTTCATCATCGGTATACCAGAACACATCAGGGTTTTGCTCACCAATGATTTCACGCATCATTGAGTCAAGCACATGCATAACAAACTGGCGATATTCGTTATTTGTTATTTCTGTCTCGTCCATGTAGAAAGCAGCAAAAGTGGCTTGCTTGTTAGGGCCAATCATTCCGGTTGGAATATCTTGCTCATTTTCACCAATGTGAATTGAACCTGTAGGTATGTAAACTGTGCCGAACGGTTGTGGGTGAAACCACAAGGGACGACCTTTTACACCGGTTAGTTCACCGTTATCTGTATTGCCTCCGCAAGAATATACTGCTGTAGCAATTAAGATGTAGAAAATCCATTTAATGTTTTTCATTTTTACTAATGATATACGTATTTTAAGCAACGCAATATTATAATTTAAAATCGACAAAACAAGTTTTGACTAAAAAAACTTCACTTTATCAACGTACAAATGTTGATAAAATTATGCTAGTTCTATAAAAATCTTGGGGTTAAGCGTGGAACAATTGGCTTCTCTTTGGTCTCAAATTTCGGCATAAAGCAATATTTAAATAGAATTTCATGTGATCCTGAACTGTACTCGATGATATTACTGGTAGTGATATCATAAGAGTAGCCCATTTGCATATTGTCGTTGAATTTAAATCCTATTAATATAGAAGCGGCATCTTCTGTACGGTAAGTCAAACCTCCTCTGAATTTATTATTAAATGTAGCCATTACGTTTATATCTGTAGAAAACTTTGCCCTATCTCTTTTTACGAGGATATTTGGTTCAATGTCTAATGAGCTGTTTAACTGATATGCTGCACCAGTCATAAAATACGTATGCGCCACTAAATTATTTGTTACGCTGCCGTAAGTAATTTCACCTGTGTTTATATGAGTCATTGAAAGACCGGTATAGAAGTTATTGAAAATCCAAAGTGTTGGCATGGTATAATACAATCCTCCATTAATATCTAAAGTGCTGCCCGATACATTATTGGTTGGTATGTTCGGATCATTTAGTTCCTTTGGTCTGTATTTATTTCCTTCTACACTTTTTTGCATGATACCAATGCCTAAACCGCCTGATAATTTTGATTGGTTTTGAAAAGTGTGTATGTAAGATAATGAGAGCATAGGATTAACCAAACGTTCAAAACCTTGCTGATCGCTGTAAATATTTAAACCTACTCCAAATTTTTGCCTAATAGGACCATTGATACTGGCCAGAAAAGTAGTAGGTGATTCTCCACTAGGCACATCTAGTTGGTTGTTTCCAGTTCCACCAAATCCTAACCACTGCGTACGGTAAATACCCATGGCACAAATTTTCTCTTCCGTTCCGGCAAATGCAGGGTTGTAATTTAACTTATTCAGAAAAAACTGTGTAAACTGAGGATCTTGTTGTGCATTAGCAACAAAAGCAACAGATAGCAATAAGATTATGTATATTTTTCTCATGTATTCGTTTTCCTTAAATATTATTTTTATGTTAACTGGTTTTGGAAAACAATAATACTAATTCAGAAACAAAAAACAAACAGAAAAATTACTTTAAAGAATATCAGCCTATTTAATTTGTTTATTGTTGGCTTCAATAAATTTATCTAAGGCCATGAGCATAGAAGGATATTCAATTACGGGTGCCGAAATATTTACAGTAAGGGACGCTTCTTTGATTGCTTTTGAAGTCGTGGCTCCCCAAGCAGCAATCAAGGTTGAGTTTTGCTTAAACTCTGGGAAATTTTCGAAAAGCGACCTGATATCAGCTGGACTAAAGAAGACAATGATATCATAATTTACGTCCTTTAGGTCAGATAAATCTGAAGAAACAATCTTATAAAAAAACGCCTCTTTAAATTTATACTTATTTTTCTTCATAAACTTTTCTATTTCCGGCTTGCGCCAATCGCTGCATGGAAATAGATAGTTATCATTTGGATGGTTTTTAATTACGTTAAGCAATTCTGTTTCTGTAGCTTTTCCGGTAAATACTTTGCGCTTTCTTACTTGAATATATTTTGCCAAATAATTGGCTATACTGTCATTCACACAAAAATATTTGGTGTCTGGCGACATTTCAACTTTTAGTTCTGAGCACATTCTGAAAAAATGATCAACCGAATTTCTGGAGTTGAGAATGATTGCAGTATAATCCGTAACTGTAACTTTCTGCTGCTTAAATTCTTTATAGCCAACTGGAGATACCGTAATAAAAGGTCTGAAATCAATCTTTAGCGAATGCTTCTTGGCCAAGTCAAAATAAGGCGACTTATCCGATTCGGGCTTAGGCTGAGACACGATGATGCTTTTTATCTTCGTTTTTTTCAAATGCGTAAGTTGTTTATAAAGTGTACAATAACAAACCAGGGCAAAATTTCAAGAGCGCAAAGATAGATAAATAAATAAAACTTGGGTAGTTGAATAAACTTACCACTCAATAAAAAAATTCGAACCAACCTATAAGCTACGCCAATGAAGAAAATGGAAATCACCACCTGTGATAATATAATGATATAAAGGGGATTGCGGTTGTAAGTAAAAAAGATAATGAATGGAAATATAACTAAAGCAAGAAAGTTATTGACCGAAACGGTATTGGCCACAAAACTTATTGCCAATTTTTTAATCTTCAGCAACGACCCAAGAATGGTATGTATGCTAAACTTCAAGAAATATACGAAAAAGAGAAGAACTACTATTGCAAAGTACTGGTAAACAGGATTTTCAAATATTTGTATTAAACTCATCTCAAGGTATCCTGTGATAAACAATGCGCCTATCATAATATAAATGGCAAATAATTGGACAGTGGTGAATGTGAATGTGTATCGCTGCTCTTCCCATATTTTACTACTGAGTTTAAGGTTGAATACGGATAATATAAAAACCCTGAAATTATTTGTATTTGAAATCCTTACAAAAGCGATATAGAGTAAGATAAAGCAGATAATCCAAAATCGCCAATTGGATTGTTTCAGTTTGCGAAAATCCAATTCTTTGATATTGGGAAGCTTGCCTCTACTAGGCTTATTGACTACCTCTGATTTGATGGTGCTTTCGCTCAATTCCATGAATGGGTAAAACGTCTGCTGCTTAAATGTGGGGCTTTTCAATTCTTCTAAAAAAACGTTTCCTTCAACAGTCGTAGGTATTTGTTGTGTATCTGATACAAAAGTATCGGTAGGTGTTCCTATAAAAAGAGCTGAATCAGTAATGGTAATATCCCTTTCAGACTGAGAATAGCCAATGATAACAAACATGGAAAACAATATGTATAGAAACTTTTTTAGCATGCATTTAGAAATAGTTGGTGTATCCAAAATGTACTTTAGCCGCACTAAAATTTATAGGATTATTTTGCTCTGAACCAATAGCATAGAATAAAGAAAAAAGTCCATTACCAGTTTCAAAATTAAGTCCCGCTCCAAAACCAAATGGCGTATCAGCAATAACAGGTGTGCGAATTTCATTACGGTAATATGCTCCGTTCCAGAAGAGCAATACGTGCGCATTGCGCTGAATAAGGTATCTAATTTCGGTATTCAAAATGATATATGAACTAGCGAAGATAACTTGTTCGTCAAAACCTTTCAAACTTCGTATTCCACCAATTCTAAACAATTCGCTTGAAAACAATTGTGGTGCCAGTATTTGGCCTCCTTTTAACTGAACCCTGCTAACTAATAATTTATAAATTGGCACAAACCAATCCATATCTCCTTGCAACGAATATTGCACCATCCGTAGCGCTAATGAATCATATATACTGTAGGTATTTCCATCTGGTGATGTTAGGATCAGTGCATCTATGGTTGGATTCCTCTCAATATTTTTTACCCCTACGCTTCCGGTAAAATCAATTCCAAATCCTTTACGCGGGTTAATGTAATAATCATAATGAACAAGCTTGAGCGACATCCCATATTGAAAATTAACCAAATCAACCGCATCGGGAAGGGTTTTATTTTGTAAAATAAAATTAGTGTCTACATTTATGGATGTTGTGCTTTGAACTGAATAAAAAAAGCGCACATAATCTTCGCCAATAATGCGGTATTGCAACCCAATTGTGTTTCTTACATCTAAAAATGTGGTGTCTTGTTTTAAGAGATTAAGGTCGTAATCAATGCCAACATTGCTCTTGAACAGATAAGGGAAAACAAATTTAAATTTTAACTCTTGAGAGTTTCCCATAAAGCTTCTAAAATTCAAATCAACTGATTTTCCTGATGCAAAAAGGTTTTGTAATTTGAGATTGGCTTCACCGGTGACTAACAAACTGCCATCATTTAATTGTGTATTTGGCGCAAACCCGATAATACCATCAATATTATTTGCATTGCGATTTTGCACAAACAAAATAGGCTTCGCTTTATTTCCATAGAAATACAACGAACTGTTTCTGCTTACCGTTATAAATGGAAGTTGAGATAAACGGTTGTCAAATCTTTTTACCGATTGCTCGTTGTAAGGATTTCCGTTTTTTATGTTTAAATATTTCTGTAAGTACCATTTTTTTATGTTGGCATCACCTATTAATTCTATTGTATCAAAAATGGTGTATCCATTTAACTCTAAATTCCATGAGGCTTCAATTGTATTAGAGTCGAAGGAAAGGCTATCTAATTTTAGTGTAGCAAATGGGTATCCGTTGCGTTCGAGGTAGTTTAAAATTGCATTGGCCGCCATTGCATATTTATCGGGCGAAAAGGTTTTTCCTTCAAAATCTTTTTCCCTAAAGCCCGACCCTGTTATTGCTTCTTGAATGACATCGCCTTTGCGCAATGCAATCCAATGATATGGGGCACCAACCGAAATAGTGATATATGTGGTGTCAGCTTCCCTCGTTTCGCTGCTTACATTGGCTGCAAGAAAACCCTGCCCATTCAACTTTAGAATTATTTCATTAATCGTGTTGCTTATACTCTGAGAGTCTGACAAAATGGTTTGCGGAAGCTGTGATGGTTCTTGGGTTTCGGGAGAAAATTGATAATAAAATTTTACTGGCACAAACAAATTGTTTTGTGCGTGCAGTTTTAAACTAAAAAAAACTAATACGATGAGATACCTTTGCACTTGATTTTTCAAATAAACGAAAAAAGCATTGGCAGGCATATACATTCATATTCCATTTTGCAGAAAAGCATGTCATTACTGTAATTTTCATTTCAGTACCAACATTTCAAATATTGATGAAATGACTGATGCCATTTGCTTAGAGCTGAAATTAAGGGCTAGTGAACTTACATCCCAACAAATCGAAACAATCTACTTTGGGGGTGGCACACCATCTGTATTAACCAAAGCGCAGATGTCAAAGATTTTAAATTACATTCATACCCATTTTTCCATTTCGCCTTTCCCCGAAATTACACTCGAAATAAACCCGGATGACGTCACCGATATGCAAATAAGCGCGTGGACTGAGAATAGCATCAACCGCATCAGCATAGGTGTGCAATCATTTGATGAAGCGGCCTTAAAGTGGATGAACCGATCACACACAGCCGTTCAGTCTTCATTGGCTATTTACAAATTGGCAGAGTCAGGTATTGAAAATATTTCTATGGACTTGATATATGGCTTGCCTAAATTAACCCACCAAGCATGGCAACACACTTTGAACAAAGTGATTGGACTACCGGTGCAACATGTTTCGGCTTATTGTCTAACAGTTGAGCCCAAAACGGCATTGCAGCATTTTGTAAATACCAGCAATATCATCCTTCCTGATGATGCAATCTCCGCAAAACAATTTCAGGTAATGAGCCAATTGCTAACCGAGGCAGGTTTTGTACATTATGAGATATCAAATTTCGGATTGCCAAAATACCACTCAAGGCATAATTCTAATTATTGGAAAGGCAATTCGTATGTAGGAGTTGGACCATCCGCTCATTCTTATGATGGTGCTCATTTACGTAGGTGGAATATTGCTTCCAATCAACACTATTTAAAATTAATTGCTGCCAATAAACAATATTTCGAAGAAGAGAGGCTAACAGATAAAGAAAAGTACAATGAATTTATCATGACTGGATTGCGCACCATTTGGGGTTGCGATTTAAATACGCTCAATCACGAACAGAAAATACTTTTCCAAAAACAGTTTAAAAACCTAAAAAAACATATTGAAAGTGGCAATATAATTTATCAAAACAACCAACTTACAATCACATCTAAAGGTAGGTTTTTTGCTGATGGCATTGCCTCTGATTTGTTTGCTTAAGTTAATTCATGAATAAACTTTAAGATTTTATCTCGTCCTGTTTTCTTTTCTGATGAGGTTAAAAATATTTCGGGCAACTCTTCCCATTTTTCGAGCATGGTCTTTTTGAACTTTGTTATTTTTTTTGCCACTTCGGTTTGTGAGCTTTTATCCATTTTGGTAAATACCAAAACAAATGGCACACCTTTTTCTCCCAAATAATCAATAAATTCTAAATC
The DNA here is from genome assembly GCA_044337585.1 of Bacteroidia bacterium. GTDB lineage: Bacteria > Bacteroidota > Bacteroidia > UKL13-3 > UKL13-3 > CAYSBE01. The sequence continues at coordinate 2,577 of JBIINH010000082.1, read as the reverse complement.
AATTTTCTGTGGGTCAATTCTTGAATCAATGAGCACAAAAACACATTGTAAATTTTCCCTTTTCATAAAGTAATCATCCATGTTTTGCTTCCATTGCTCTCTTTGGTCTTTTGAGCGTTTGGCAAATCCATATCCAGGTAAATCCACTAAATGCCACCTATTATTAATCAGAAAATGGTTGATGGTGATTGTTTTACCAGGTGTAGAAGAAACCTTTGCCAACCCATTACGGTTGGTAAGCATATTGATGAGGGATGATTTTCCCACATTGGACCTACCAATGAAAGCGAATTCATGTATGGGTGATTTGGGACACTGTTCAACTGTTTCTGAACTCTTTACAAAAACTGCACTTTTAATTTCCATAATAAATAAACGACAAAATTAACGACTATTACCGTTTTGAAAACGTTACTATCAATAGTTTGTTAGAAGAAACAAAGGTAACTTAAAACAAAAACAATCTTTAACCAATAAATTATTTACTTCGCCCCTATCATGCAATCTAAAATTATTAAACCCGACAATCAATCTCATGAGGGTAAAAAAGTTCAAGTTGAGCAAATGTTTGATAGCATTGCCTCTCGATATGATTTTTTAAATCATAGCCTATCGCTCGGAATTGATAAAAGATGGAGAAAGCAGACTATTGCTTCAATCGGCAAGAAAAATCCAAAAAGAATATTAGATGTGGCTACAGGCACAGCTGATCTTGCTATTGCTTGTCTTAGGTTAAAACCTGATAGCGTGATTGGAATTGATATTTCTCAAAATATGCTAAACGTTGGCGTTAAAAAAATTAACGATCTAGGATTTTCTGATAAAATAAAGCTGATGAAGGGCGACTCAGAGAGCCTGCCTTTTGAAGATAACACCTTTGATGCCATTACCGTAGCATTTGGGGTGCGTAATTTTGAGCATCTTGACAAAGGCTTAAAAGAAATTGCCCGTGTATTGAAACCCGGTGGTGAGCTTGCTGTTCTTGAATTTTCGAAGCCCCGTAGTTTCCCATTTAAGCAGTTATATAACCTCTATTTTATCAATATTTTACCTTTTTTTGGTAAATGGATAAGTAAAAATGAAAATGCTTATGCATATTTGCCTGAATCTGTAAAACACTTTCCTGACGGAGAAGACTTTTTAAAGCATCTACGTTTGGCCGGTTTTGCAGATAGTAAACAACAAACTTTAACTTTCGGAATTTGCAGTTTATACAACGCCATAAAATAAATTCACTCTTATTCATAGTCGTAATGATTGTGAGTGCTACTAACTTATTTGCGCAAGCAAATCAGGAGCAGTATGACAATAAAACGCTCCACTTCGGATTTACCCTTTCTGCAAACATACCAAGCATGCGTGTTGATACGAGACTGCCAATAATGCGAAAAGACAGTGTACAATTGATCAGTACATCCGGTTTTGTTGGAATTGGATTGGGTGGAATTACAAATTTGAGACTTAGCGAGCATTGGGACCTAAGGCTGTTGTTTCCAGTAATATCATTTGTGCAGCGCAATATTACTTATACAATGCATGATAAATTTGAAGACATAAAGATTGAGTCGGCTTATGCTGACGCATCTTTATTGATAAAGTTTAAATCACAGCGTAGAAAAAATGTAAGAGCATACTTAATTGGAGGCTTAAGAATGTCTTATGACTTAAGTTCATCTATTACAAAAAACAGATCGGATGAAAGTCCAGTGGTTTCATTGGTGCCTTACACAGCAGGATATGAATTTGGTATGGGTCTAGATATTTATTTCCCTTATTTCAAATTTTCGCCCGAAATAAAAGTAATGAATACTTTTGGCAATGCCGTATATTATGATGGATTCATCTACACCGATGTAATAGAAAAAATATCTCCAAAAATGGTTGTGATTTCCCTTCATTTCGAGTAATTATTCATGAAATTTTCTATTCAAGCCCATTCTGCAACTAGCAAAGCACGGGCAGGTATTATTGAAACAGATCGGGGCGCAATTGAAACGCCAATTTTTATGCCGGTTGGAACCCAAGCAACAGTCAAGGGGGTGACCCAACAAAATCTTGAAAATGATATCCATGCTCAAATCATTTTGGCTAATACATACCACGTATTTTTACGTCCAGGCTTAGAAGTTATTGAGGCGGCAGGTGGCATACAGCAATACATTGGTTGGAATAAACCTATGCTTACTGACAGCGGTGGCTATCAGGTATTTTCTTTAGGCGATATCAGCAAGATTACAGAAGAGGGTGTTTCATTCAAATCACATATTGATGGTTCGAAGCATTTTTTTTCTCCCGAAAGAGCTATTGACATTCAACGTAGCATTGGTGCAGATATCATCATGGCATTTGATGAGTGCACACCTTATCCATGCGAATATGAATATGCAAAAAAATCAATGCATATGACACATCGTTGGCTAAAAAGATGCATTGCGCAATTTGATCAAACACAGCCATTGTATGGAACTGCTCAAACACTTTTCCCAATAGTACAAGGAAGTGTTTACAAAGACTTGAGGATACAATCGGCTGAATACATTGCATCATGCGAAATGCCCGGAAATGCAATTGGTGGAT
>JBIINH010000221.1:0-2716 GCA_044337585.1 Bacteroidia bacterium | reverse complement strand
CATGTTTCGCTTCTCCATGAATTTGTGTGCAGAGGCATTTACCGAAAAAGAATTTAAACGAAGAGTGGAATACGGAGAAAAAATATTGCCAGCCTATTATGAAAAGTATGTAGCCAATTGGAATAAAGTTGTTGTTGTTGAGAAACCTTATTACAACGAAGTGTATAAACAAGTTCCTATCAATGGCAAACTGGACAAACTGGAGTTTGATGGAAAACAAGTTACCGTTGTTGATTACAAAACCGGAAAATACGAAAATGCCCGCAAAAAACTTTACGGACCTAAGCCTGAAAAAGTAGCACAGAAATTGGCCAACAACAGCACTCCCGAACACGAAGAAATGCACGGTGGCGATTATTGGCGACAAGCTGTGTTCTATAAAATATTAATGGACTCATCTACCCAAAACAACTGGAATATGGTGGCAGCTATTTTCGATTTTGTAGAACCCGATCCCAAAAACAACGAATATTACCAAGCAAAGATTGAGTTGAACGCTGCTGATATTGAATTGGTAGGCAATCAAATTGTGTCAGCATACAATGGCATTAAAGCAAAACAATTTGAAAACGGTTGTGGAAAGGAAGATTGTGAATGGTGTAATTTTAAAAATACCTTTTACACTAAAGGCAAAATGTTGAAAGAAATCGTCTTACGTGAGCAAGAAGAAGATCAGTAAATAACCTAAGCAAGAAAATCGTGAAAGTCTTGTTCCAACTCTAAAAACAATTCAACAAACTTATTGTATTGTCCTTTCAGTATAATATGCTCCTTGGTTACCCTGTCGCGCAAGTATTCCAAAGCGAAATTGGTCATTCGCTCAATCTCGTTTTCATGAGCTTTTATATCATGCCTTAAAATATCAAGAACTTCACGGTGCCTGATAAATTTGTTTTGAAATTGCTCTATTTTGGGTGCCAGCGACTTAGGATATTTTCCTTTTGCGAAGTCAATAAGTTCTTTGTCCATCGCAGTCAACTGATTTTTAAACATATCCATGTTACTTAGCCATATAATATGTTCGCTTTCCAATGCGTTTGCTTTTAACGTTTGCATAGTTGTTAATTCGTGGTTGAAAAGTACATATTATTTTGAAATTGCCAAAAAAATTATCAGCCGACATAGACTAACAATAAGTAGAAAATCTGCCATTAAAATATCTATAGTATTGATTTACTGATTTTTATAAATGTTAATTTAGGTTGCACCCTTCGTGTAAACGGTTAATTTTGCGGCACATTTAATCCCAATCTAATCAACAATACGCATGGAATTTAGAATTGAACACGACACAATGGGTGAGGTAAAAGTACCTGCCGACAAATATTGGGGAGCGCAAACAGAGCGTTCCAGAAACAATTTCAAAATCGGTCCAGAGGCCAGTATGCCGAAAGAAATTATTTATGCATTTGCCTATCTAAAAAAAGCAGCAGCCCACGCCAACACGGATTTAGGCGTTTTGTCAAAAGAGAAATGTGACATGATTAGCCGTGTGTGCGAAGAAATTTTGGAAGGAAAGCTGGACAATGAATTTCCGCTCGTCATCTGGCAAACTGGCAGTGGCACACAAAGCAATATGAATGTAAACGAAGTGGTTGCTTACCGTGCACATGTATTGAGCGGAGGAAAACTTACCGATGACCAAAAAGTGCTGCATCCAAATGATGATGTAAATAAATCACAATCATCAAACGATACCTACCCAACAGCCATGCATATTGCTACTTACAAAATGGTAAGCGAAACAACCATAACGGGTATCAAAACATTGCGCGATACATTGGCCAAAAAAGCAGAGGCTTATAAACAAATTGTAAAAACGGGTCGTACACACTTTATGGATGCCACACCCTTAACACTTGGACAGGAATTTAGCGGCTATGTGCAACAACTGGACAATGGCATGCGTGCATTAAACTTGGCATTAGAAATGATACGAGAGCTAGCATTAGGTGGCACCGCTGTTGGTACGGGATTAAACGCACCAAAAGGATATGATGTGTTGGTAGCCAAAAAAATTGCTGAGTTTACCAAACTTCCATTTGTAACGGCACCGAATAAATTTGAAGCATTGGCCGCACATGATGCGATGGTGGAAATGAGTGGTGCACTAAAACGTGTAGCGGTTAGCTTAATGAAGATTGCAAACGACATTCGCATGTTGTCTTCAGGGCCACGTAGCGGTATTGGCGAAATCATTATTCCCGACAACGAACCGGGATCATCCATCATGCCGGGTAAAGTAAACCCAACACAACCTGAAGCCATGACGATGGTGGCTGCACAGGTAATAGGAAATGATGTAGCCGTATCAATTGGTGGCACAAACGGCCACTTTGAACTAAACGTTTTCAAGCCGCTGATTGCTGCCAATGTATTGCAAAGTGCGCGATTAATTGGTGATGCATGCATCTCATTTAATGATAAATGTGCCGCAGGTATAGAGCCTAATCATGATATCATCAAGCGTCACTTGGAAAATTCATTGATGCTGGTAACTGCATTAAACCCGCATATTGGCTATGAGAACGCAGCAAAAATTGCCAAGAAAGCACACAAAGAAAACAAAACCCTTCGCGAAGCTGCCATTGAACTTGGCTTGCTTACCAATGAGCAATTTGATCAGTGGGTGAAACCTGAGAATATGGTTGGAAATTTGTAATTGAACCCGCATTAACTTATATAAAATAGGCTGCAAACGTGCAGCCTTTTTTAT
>JBIINH010000080.1:0-9710 GCA_044337585.1 Bacteroidia bacterium | reverse complement strand
TTGGAAATACTTCAGCTATTGCGGGCAATACCATATCAACCATTACCGGCCAGGCAGCCATTACAGGTATAACAATTGGAGCTGCCGGAAATGCTACTGCCCTAAATGTGAATGGCAATACCATCACTGGCTTATCATCAACCGGAACAGGCGGTGCAGTTACCGCTTTGGCTTCAGCCAATAATTCTAATGCTGTAAATATATTTTCCGATTCCATCAACAACCTGTCATCAACAGGGGCTTCTGTTACTGTAACCGGAATAAACATAACAGGTGGAACCGGAACTATATCGCTTTACTCAAACACATTAAATAATATTAGAGGTACCGGTGTAACCAGCCCATTAGCGCAAGGATTGGCAGTTAGCGGAGGTACAACCGTAAATATCTATAAAAACAAAGTATATGACATAGCAGAAAATGGGATTAGTGCCGGTGCAACTGTAAATGGTTTTAACATAACCGGAGGAACCAATGTAACGTGCTATAACAATATCATTGGCGATTTAAGAGCACCAAGTGTTTCAGGTACTGCTGCAGTTAGGGGAATTATGATAAACTCTGCTGTAGTAAACAGCAACTACCGCTTATTTTATAATTCGGTTTACTTGAACGCCACCTCAACAGGTGCTAATTTCGGGACTTATGGTTTATTTCATACAAGCAGCGCAACTTCTACAACAGCCAGGTTAATTTTAAACAATAATGTTATTATTAATACATCTACATCCAATGGAACTGGTTTAACAGTTGCTTATTTTCGTAGTGCTGCTGCATTAAATAATTATGATTTATCATCTAACAATAACCTGTTTTATGCCGGGATACCCAGTGTCAGAAATGTATTGCTTTCAGCATCTACTACCACATATCGCACATTAACTGATTTGCAAGTATTTGTTGCGCCTAGAGAGATCAATACAGCTACTGAAAACACGGTATTTTTAAGTACTACAGCCAGCAGTACCAACTTCCTCAGACCAGATACCACAGTGGCTAGTGCTGTTGAAAGTGGCGGAGTTAATATATCGGGAATTACCGCTGATTATACAGACAATATTCGCCAGGGAAATGCCGGAACGACAAGCACGGGAACATCTCCTGACATAGGTGCATTTGAGCAAAATGGTATTCCTGTATTTAACCCGGTGGTTGTAACAGGAGCATTGGTAGGAAACGGAAGTTATGGAACTCTAGGCAGTGCATTTACCGCTATTAATAGCGGAGCTCAAACAGGTGCTAATATTGCTATTTCTGTCCGAAACAATACCGATGAACTAACCTCAACAGCATTATTAAATGCCGGAGCATGGGCTTCGCTTACCATTACTCCTGATGGAGCCAGAACCATTACCGGTGCAACCACCGCAGGCAGTCCATTAATCAACTTAAACGGAGCTGATAATGTAACCATTAATGGGTTAAACACAGGAGGAAACTCGTTGACGATAACCAACACTACCGTATCAGCAACGGCAGGTACTTCTACCATTCGATTTATTGCAGATGCCAGCAACAATACCATCACTAATTGCACAATATCCGGCTCAAGTAATTTAGCCACTTCCGGTACTATATTCTTTTCAACCGGTACCACAACGGGGAATGATGGCAACATCATTTCCAATTGTGCCATTACACCTGCCGGAACCAATTTACCCGTAAATGCTATTTATTCAGCAGGTACTTCTGTGGCTGTCGATAATAGTGGCAATACCCTTCACAACAATTCCATTCTTGATTATTTTAGTCCTACACTATCTACTTCAGGTATACTTTTAGCATCGAATAGCGCAGCGTGGACGATCACTAATAATAAACTATTTCAAACTGCTACCCGTACGTCAACTACAAATAGCAGAACTATCCGGGGTATCGCTGTGATTACAGCTTCGGCAGGTGGGTATACCATTAATAACAATACGATTGGTTTTGCCAATGCATCTGGAACGGGTAGTACTGCTTATGCTGGAGCATTTACCACTCTTTACCGTGGTATTGAATTAACAGCTAATACAACGGTTTCAAATATACATGGCAATACAGTAGCCGGTATCAGTTTTGCAACATCTAGCACTTCTAGTACTGGTCTTGGCATATTCTCAGGCATTGCTGTAAATTCAGGTACGGTAAATATTGGAACAACTGCAGCCAATACCATCGGAAGTAATTCAAGTCCCATTATAGTCAATAATACAACCGCAACTGCTGTCCGGATTAATGGCATTTATGTGGCATCGGCCAGTGCTACGGCTAATATACAAAACAATGTGATTAGCGGTTTCAGTACCAGCTCGGCTGCTACTTCATCGCATAGTTTTATAGGAATTTCCACTGCCGGTGCATTGGGTAATTTTACCATCAGGCACAATACCATTGGCAGTATTACACTTGCCAATTCCATAACAATGGGTGATATTAATACCACCACCGGTGTTTGTTCTATCATAGGTATCAATTGTGCAGCCACGGGTACTATTGAAATGGACAGCAATACGATTGCCAATAACACCGTTTTTGGTAGTGGTGGTACCACGTTAGGAATAAACAATTCAGGCGCAGCAGTTAGTTTATCCATGAGCAACAATACCATTCGCAACTTTACTATCACAAACAGTACAGCCACAGTCAGAGTTATTCAAAATTCAGGAATTATAACTTCCTTCATTACTCTGAACAATAACAAACTGGGCGATGCCACAGGGAATTTAATTAATTATACAGTAGCCAACAATGGCCACTTTTTAGGAATTTACAGTTCTGCTGGTTCAACAGCGTGCAATGTGTCGATTCAAAATAATGATATTAGAGGTGTTGTGTATGCGGTGGCTAGTAGCGGATTAAACAGTTATATACGAAATGATGCAGCTACACTAACTCAAACTATCAGTAACAATACGTTTACGAACCTCCATGTAAACACTAGTGGAAATATCATATTTATTCAAAATGCCGTTTCTTTACCTGCTAATGGTACTCAAACTATAAATAATAATAGTATTGTTACCGGATTCATCAATTCAGGCACATCGGGTGTAGTTACACTATGTACTTCAGGTAACAATTCCGATTCAACGGCTACCATCATTAACTCCGGAAATGACTTTTCGAACATAACCATTGCCGGTTCAACAAGTGTGGATGGTTGGTCTAATGCTGATATAGGGAGGTGCACAAAAACGATTAGCAACAATACATTCCGCAACTGGACTGTAGGCAGTGGTTTTACAACTGGACTAACGGTGACTGATAATGCAATTAACAAAACGTCTGTATTCAATAATACAATTGAAAACATCAATGCTTCGGACGGTATGTATGGTATTAGTTTGCGGGCGTTTGGTGTTTTAAATTGCTATGATAACACGGTTATTAATCTGGCATGTTCGTCTACAACCACTTCGGTAAGACTAGAAGGTATTCGTTTCCAAACTTTTGGTGTTAGCACGAGTAATCTGCCAAATAATATTTACAATAACACGATAAGTAATTTATTCAATGCCGGAGGTATTGGAGACAACCGTACTCTGGGAATTTCGACTGTAGGAGCATTAACCAATAATGCAATTTCCATTTATAGCAATTCTATCAGCAATATTTCGAGTAACGGAATTGGAAATCACCAATTGTTTGGATTGTTCATGCTTGATTGTAAAAATGGAAATGTTTTTAAAAATAAAATTTACAATATTGCATCAAACGGTGTAGGTTCACCCACAGTACCAACTGTTATTGGAATTTCTGTAAGTAATTTGTTTGCAGATAATGTGTGGAATATTTATAATAATCTAATTAGTGATTTAAAAGCACCCAATGCATCTAGCATAGATAAGGTTGTTATAGGAATACAACTTGGTGATGAAGATACAACTCTTTATGCGGGTTTGTGTAATCTGTATTACAATGCCATTCATATAAATGCCAGTTCAACTGGAGCAGACTTTGGCACTGCAGGAGTTTATCATGGAAATACAAGAACTACATTGGATATGCGTAACAATATCATAAGCAATTCATCTACTCCAAATGGTGTAGGTAAAACAGTAGCATTATTACGTTCTTTTGCAGGTATAGCTTATGACATCAATTACTTATCAAGCTCCAATAATAATTTGTTTTATGCAGGAACACCTGGTGTAAATAATTTACTGTTTTCAGATAGTGTTAATAATGCGCAAACCCTGACTGAACTTCAAACAATTCTTGCACCTAACAGAGAGAGTTCTTCAAAATCTGGTTTGATATCATTCTTTAGTATTAATGGTGCTTCTTCCAATTTCTTACGACCTGATTCTACAAACATTTCAACTACTGCTTTATTGAATGGAAATGGTACTCAATTGGGTTCAATTTCTGTTGACTATGATAACAGAACAAGAACAGTGCCTCCAGATATTGGCGCTTATGAGTTTTCTGTAGGTCATTATATTTGGACTGGTGGAAATGGCACTTGGAATAATTCAACCAATTGGAACTTTGGAACAGTGCCAAGCGGAACAATTGATATTGCGATACCTAGCGGAACACCAATTTTAAATATTGACTTAACAATACAAGCAGGTAAAACACTACTTATAAGCGATGCAGGTGCATTAGTTATTTCTCCAACAAAAACCTTAACTATTGCTGGTGAAGTTGATTGTGGTGGCAAACCGGTTACCTTAAGATCAGATGCTACAGGTACGGCTTCAATTGGACAAATTACAGGCACACTAAATAATGCTACTAATATGAGGGTTGAACGATTTATACCCGCAATTTCATCTCCAAGTTCGGCCAATAATTATGGCCGCAGGTGGCGCTTTATTAGTTCACCTGTTCAAAATGCTACGCTACAAGATATTCGACAGGAAATGTTCGTTACAGGTCCGGGAATAGGAAATACAGTTGGCAGTATAAATAGCAATGGTTTCGATGCCACCAATACTAATAGCCCCACTGTGTTTTTGTATAATGAAGTCGACACAGGTAGTTCTTCTAATGGCTGGATTTCAATTAATCATATAGACAGTTTAGTGAAACCTGGTGTTGGCTATCGACTTTTTGTAAGAGGCGACAGAAGCGATACAAACAGTATAGGTGTGGCTAATTCCACTACTCCTCAAACCGCTGTTACAATGGATTTGCGTGGAACATTGAATCAAGGTAATATTTCAATTCCGATAACATATACCAATAGTGGTGCAGGCAATGAAAATAAAGATGGTTGGAATCTTATAGGCAATCCTTATGCAAGTGCTATTGATTGGGATGCAATACACGATGCAGGTCGCATAGGTAGTCCTTCCGATTCAGTATTTTCGGGAACAAATTATACCAATCTTGCGCCAAGTGTTTGGGTATATAACCCGGTTACAAATACATACGAAGTTTATAGTGCCACGTCAAATATTGGTACTGGTGGATTAAGTAATGGAATCATAGCATCGGGCCAGTCTTTTTGGATAAAGGCACGAGCCAATAATCCTACCCTCACTATAACAGAATCCCATAAAACGACATCTGTAGGAAACGGCTTATTTAAAAACATCAATAACAGTGCCTTTTATTTACAGCTAATTCGTGATAGTTTTAACAGAGATGAAATGGCTGTGAAATACATAAATGGTGCATCTACTAATAATGATATATATGATGTAGAGAAAATAGCATCATCAACTTCGGTTTCAAGTTGGGGAGATGACAATTTAGACCTAACCATCAGTTGCCGGCCAACTACTACAAATAATGACACCATCCGATTGAATGTCGGAGGCTCTTCAGGTATCTACCATTTCCATTTTAAAAATAGCAAGGAATTGGCCATCATGGATCGTATTACTTTAATTGATACTTATGATAAAACAGCAACTAACCTGATGACACAAAAAAGTTATACATTCAACATCAATACTTCTATACCGCAAACATTTGGTCGCAACCGCTTTTATATCGTAATTTCTGAAAGTGATATGCTTAATGTAAATGAAAAAGAAGTTGCCGATAATACTGTTTTTGTTTACCCTAATCCAAGTAAAGGTAATATAACCATACAAACTGTAGCTGGCAGCTATTACCAACTGGTAGATATAGAAGGGCGTATTGTAAAGGAAGGTATTGCCAATGCAAATACACAATTGCAAAATTTAGAACAGGGAGTTTACTTTCTACGAATGGAGCAAAAACAAATGTCAACAAAAGTTATAAAAATTGTTGTAACAAATTAGGTGAACGATGATATTGAAAAGTTAAATACGGGACAGGATTTGTTAATTATGATTCGATAGCGATTACAAAAACAGTTGAATTACATTTGATTTCCTACCGCATAAATTTTGCTGGTAGAATATGAAATAGTAAAATATAGTGATTCATGTTACAATCATTATTGTAATGCGAATGAGGCGATATAAATGTTTAATTTGATACGGAATTCAAATATCCATAATATCTTGTGCTCATCTTTCATTTAGTGAATAAAGACATATTTGATCACGCTTTAAACCTAATAATTAGTCACAAAATGGTTACAAATAAATGCCTGACCTTACTTCCTCCAAACCGTTTTCACCTCACAAAACTCTTTCAATCCCCAAGCACCAAGTTCCTTGCCGATGCCTGATTTTTTGTAGCCGCCAAACGGAAAACGTGCATCTGATTTTACCATGCTATTAATATTCACTTGGCCACAGCGCAGCGCCTTTGCAATCGAGTAAGCTTGTTCATTATCCTTGCTCCACACGGAGCCTCCAAGTCCGAATGTTGTGGCATTGGCTAATTGTATAGCTTGGGCTTCAATTTGGTATGTATAAATGCTCAATACAGGACCAAATAATTCTTCGTGGTAGGCAGGTGTATGCTCATCAATATTTGTGAGCAAAGTAGGGGGGTAGAAGTATCCTTTTGCTGGTTTTGTGCTGTGCTGGAAAATTATTTTTGCACCCGCTGCAACACTATCATTTACTTGTTGTGCAAGCTTATCGCGCAAGTCGGGGCGAGCCAGCGGACCAATTTGTGTTTCGGGCGAAAGGGGATCTCCCACTTTCAGTGCAGCTACTTTTTCGGTGAGTGCTAGTATAAATTCATCCGCGATGCTGTGGTGCAAAATAAAGCGTTTGGCAGCAATGCAGCTTTGGCCATTGTTTTGAAAACGTGCTGTAACGGCTTGTGACAATGCCAAATTTAAATCCGCATTTTCGGTAACGATGAAAGGGTCACTTCCGCCAAGTTCCAATACTGTTTTCTTTATTTCTTTAGCGGCAAGAGATGCCACAATGCTTCCGGCTTTTTCACTTCCTGTTAATGTGCAGGCATCAATACGGTTGTCGGCAATGCAGCTAGCAATTTGTGCTTCATCTATAAACAAGGTTTGTATAACGCCTTCGGGAAATCCGCAATCGTCAAATAGTTTTTGCAAGGCCAGGCTACAACGAGGCACATTGGGTGCGGGCTTCACCAGCATGGTATTGCCGGCCATCAACACAGGTATGGCGCTGCGAATGATTTGCCAGTAAGGGAAGTTCCATGGAAAAATGCCCAATACCGTTCCTGTGGGCTCGTATCTGATTTCTACTTCACGACCTTCAGCAGTAAGGTGCAACTCAGGCTGTAAAATATGTTCAGCTTCATTTGCATAAAACGTACAAGCGGTTGAGCATTTGTTTACTTCAATCAATGCTTCGGTAATGGGTTTTCCCATTTCTTCTGTTGCCAATCTTGCAAGTGCATGCTGATGTTGTTGTATGGCTTCATTTAATTTCAAAACATACTTGGCACGCTCCGCAAAAGTGAGTCCGCTCCAGCTTGCTTTTGCATCATGGGCTTTTTGCAGAACTACTTCCGATTCATTTAAAACAGGAAAAGACTGAATGGTTTCTTCAGTAAAAGGGTTATGAGAAACAAATGCGTGCATATGTATTTAAACAACCATATCGCGAATTGTTTTTTCAATGATGTCACACGCGTCATTTACTTGTGCTTCGTTTATCACCAGAGGTGGCGCAAAACGGATGATATCGCCATGGGTTTGCTTGGCCAGTAATCTATTTTCTTTTAGTTTTAAGCAAACATCATAAGCAGTTTTACCGTTAAATGGTTTGATGACAATGGCATTGAGCAATCCTTTTCCTCGCACTGTCGTGATAATTTCTGTTTTTGCTTGCAGGTCGGTCATGCGTTTGCGAAACAGTTGTCCCATTTTTTCAGCATTAATATCTAACTGTTCATCGCGCAATACTTGTAAAGCTTCTTTTGCAACCGCACAAGCCAGTGGATTTCCACCAAATGTTGAGCCATGTTCGCCCGGTTTGATACACAGCATCACTTCATCATTGGCCAGCACTGCTGATATAGGCATCACACCACCCGAAAGGGCTTTGCCAAGAACCAGGATGTCTGGTTTAACATGTTCATGATCGCAGGCAAGCATTTTACCGGTACGGCACAATCCTGTTTGTACCTCATCGGCTATCATCAACACATTGTGTTTGGTGCACAATTCTCGTACACCTTTTAGGTAGCCTTCATGCGGCACTACAACTCCCGCTTCACCTTGTATCGGTTCAAACATAAATGCGGCCACATGTTTATCCTGGAGTGCTTTTTCAAGTGCCGTTAAATCATTGTAAGGAATAATTTCATAACCCGGCATAAATGGTCCGAAACCGGTTGTGCTACTGGGGTCAGTTGAAGAGGAAATGGCTGCCATGGTGCGGCCCCAAAAATTGCCTTCTACAAATACGATTTTTGCTTGATTTTCGGCAATGCCTTTTTTCGTGTATCCCCATTTGCGGGCCAGTTTTACGGCAGTTTCGCCACCTTCTACTCCGGTGTTCATGGGCAACACCTTATCATATCCGAAATATGCAGTGATGTATTTTTCATATTCGCCCAACAGGTTGTTGTGAAACGCACGGCTGGTAAGCGTAATTTTTGAAGCCTGATTCACCAACGCATTAATAATGCGTGGGTGGCAATGTCCTTGATTTACCGCGCTGTATGCCGATAGGAAATCAATGTATTTATTCCCTTCCACATCCCATACATAAACGCCTTCACCTTTTTCAAGCACCACAGGTATCGGGTGGTAATTGTGTGCACCAAATTTGTCTTCGAGTTCGATAAAGTAATTTGTTTTTCCCATTTCCGTATTCATCGGACAAAGGTAGGTTTTATCCATTAAAAAGTAAGTTTGGGTTTTGGCATAGATGCGCTTGTAAATGTATGTAAATGGCGAATGCTGTATAAATTGTTTTCGTAATTAATACTGTATTCATCCTTTAACGATTAAAAACATAATCAAAACTACACGTAGTTATCGTCTGTAATTGGATATGGGGCTTTGCCCCACACCCCAGCCTACTTTTACCTTGATGCAAAAGTAGGCGCAAAACATCAAGGCTGTTGATGGCATTGCAACAAACTTACGGCATTGTATAACCACGCAACCCAAGCCGTGCAACCCACAAGCTACCGCAACTCGTGGGTTGCTTACACAGACCTACTCATTATCCAATACCTTGTTTGTTTAGCAACACCATCAAAGGCCGTTATGTTAATTATTTATAGATGTTCATCCCGGAATGTTTATTCTTACTAAGCGATTATTCGCTATCCAATTTTTTGAGCAATTCCTGAGGAGAAATGCTGTACTGCATGACCTTCCTTTTTTTGCCCAATAACAATGATGCCGGCATGCCACGTAATTGTAAATCACGAATCACATATTTGTT
>JBIINH010000220.1:0-2723 GCA_044337585.1 Bacteroidia bacterium | reverse complement strand
TGTGTGAATGTGCAAATGAGCGATTATTTTTTTGCTTTTGGCGGTTAGCCTCTAGCCATAAAATTAATCTTGTAACCTTTGTAAGCCCGTTAATAATTTATAATAAATCACGAATCACGCCTTTGGAGCGACAAGTAATGAATGTCGAATATCGAATGTCGAATCAAACCTTCTAACCGCTACACAATACCCAAATCAAATATATCAGCTATGTACTCACCTGTGGCATCTTGATACTCATCTTCGGTTTGATTTATCTTGTCGAAATCAATTTCAGCAGGTATATCTAAGTTTTCAATCAGGTATTGATACGTTCTGACGATAACCCATGGGGTGCCAATTCCCAACGTGAAAATGAGTATAAGAAAATTTGTAAAGTACAACCCAAAAATAGAAGAACCTGAATAGTTGCCATCTAATGGGTAACGGTTATCGCCTTGTTTCACAATTACATTATTGGCAAAATATTCCATCCACTCTTTGCGGTACCAAAACCAATAAATACCAAGCGTAAGAAAACTCAACACGGTGCCTTTTATTTGGATAATAAATAAGTCAAAACCATTTCCGGTATATTCAAATTTTAGGTTGCCAAAACGCAAGTTCTCGATTATGTATGTGCGCAACCTGCTGATAAACCAACTGCTGTAAATACCAAATGTGAGAATGGTTAGTAAATATCCTACAACAAAATCTGTATACAGCTGCCCACGTTCACCACGGTATCCCATATGAATACCTCTCCAAGTAGTTCTGGCGGTGCGGTAACGCAAGGCTCCATGCACAGCCAAAGGAATAATGCATAAAATAAGCAATGACGAAAACAAACCTATTGCAACCATCAGGTTACTATTTTCCGTAAATGCAGCATATAAGTATGAAGCATAAAAAATAATAGCAACGACCAACAGTTTGATATAGGCTTTAAAAATTTCATTTCCTGTACCCGTAAATTCAAAAGGGGTATCGTTGATTAACGTGTTGCGCCAGTAAAATTTAATCATTTTTACACGGGCCCAAGGATAGTAGAAGCCAATGGTCACAATATTTAATAACCAATTGGTTAGGAGTAAACCCAATAATTCCCCGCCTTTCCCGATAAATTGAAGTTTGTTTTGGTTCATGTTAGATGGTATTGTTTTTAACAACGCTATTAAAAAATAATGAACTTACCAATTATTATAGGATTAATGGTTTGCTGATACTACAACTAAATAAAAAAATGAGCCTATGAATTGATAATCGGTTTAGCTAAATTGCGCCCGCTTTTAGCCTTTCAAGTTCACATAAATACAAATACAATAAATAGATATGACGTTTGATTTAGAAATGATTAAAGCCGTATATGCCCGCATGGACGAGCGTATTGCAGCGGCCCGCAAAGTGGTAAACAAACCCCTTTCACTTACCGAGAAAATTTTATACAGCCACCTTACCGAAGGTAATGCTGCAAAAGCATACAGCCGAGGTAAAGATTATGTGGATTTTGGTCCCGACCGCGTAGCCATGCAAGATGCCACTGCGCAAATGGCCTTGCTTCAATTTATGCAAGCCGGTCGTCCTAAAGTAGCCGTACCTTCAACCGTACATTGCGATCACTTAATTATGGCCAAAGTAGGAGCCAAAGATGATTTGGCTGTAGCCAACAAAGAAAGCAAAGAAGTATTTGATTTTCTGGCCTCTGTATCCAACAAATATGGCATTGGTTTTTGGAAACCGGGTGCAGGTATCATTCACCAGGTGGTGTTGGAAAACTACGCTTTTCCGGGTGGTATGATGATTGGTACCGACTCGCATACGGTGAATGCAGGCGGATTGGGAATGTTAGCCATTGGTGTGGGTGGTGCTGATGCATGCGATGTGATGGCAGGCTTACCTTGGGAACTTAAATTTCCAAAACTGATTGGTGTGAAACTAACCGGAAAGTTAAACGGATGGACTGCACCCAAAGATGTGATTTTAAAAGTAGCCGGAATCCTTACCGTGAAAGGTGGAACCGGATGCATTGTTGAATATTTTGGCGAAGGCGCAACCAGCATGAGCTGTACCGGAAAAGGAACCATTTGTAATATGGGTGCCGAAATCGGAGCTACCACTTCTACTTTCGGATATGATGCAAGCATGGAGCGCTACCTACGTGCTACCGGCCGTGCCGATGTGGCTGATTTGGCCAATGGCATCAAACAACACTTAACAGCCGATGCGGAAGTATATGCCAACCCGGAGCAATATTTTGATCAGGTGATTGAAATCAATTTATCTGAACTTACCCCGCACCTGAACGGACCATTTACTCCGGATTTAGCTACACCGGTTGCCAATATGAAAGAAGAAGCAGCTAAAAACAACTGGCCGCTAAAAGTAGAGTGGGGATTGATTGGTTCATGTACCAACTCATCCTACGAAGATTTGAGCCGTGCGGCCTCTATTGCCAAACAAGCTATCGAAAAAGGATTGGCTACCAAAGCCGAATTTGGAATCAACCCTGGTTCGGAGCAAGTGCGTTATACTGCTGAGCGCGATGGCTTGCTTAAAACATTTACTGATTTGAACGCAACCATTTTCACCAATGCCTGCGGACCATGCATTGGTATGTGGGACCGTATGGATGCTGAAAAGGCTGAGAAAAATACCATCGTTCATTCGTTTAACAGAAACTTTGCCAAACGTGCAGATGGCAATCCGAATACGTATGCATTCGTAGCATCACCGGAAATGGTTGC
>JBIINH010000079.1:0-9744 GCA_044337585.1 Bacteroidia bacterium | reverse complement strand
TGCACTGATTCGTATTGATTTTCCAAATAGCTAATTCCTTCTGCTGTTGGCTCGGGTTTCTTATATCCCCTCATCCATTGCATCATGTACTTATCAGCCGACTCCAATTCGTCAATAGCTTGGTCATATTTTTGCACAAGGGTATCGTTTGATGCTATATTTTTTTTGTCAGCTAATTTTCGTTTTAGCTTCATCATATCCGACATTTTAAGCATGGCTTGGTCATGCATAAGCATGATCGTGTCGTGCAAGCGATTAATCTCTACCGCTTGCCTGTCTTCACAAGACACCAAAAGAAAGGATGTAATCAGCAGCAGACTAATGACAGCCGCTTTTCTTTTTATTTTTACTACAACAGCTTCCTTCACTTTTACATTGGGCATTTATTTTGTTATAAACATTTTGAACTTCGGCAAGCTTAGCCAACATATCTTGTTTTGAAGAACGCTTGTTCGAAGCAAATTTGGCAAACTCTGAAGTTGCAGAATTAAGTTCATCAATCGTTTTGGTAACTTCTGTGTTGTTATACGCTTCTGGCGGAGTTGTGTTTTTCAATTCCTGTGCAAGTTTTTCAAGTTGCTGAGCCTGCTTTTGCATTTCGCCAGTATTTCCGGCTTCAGCCGATTGGGCTATTTGCGTAAGTGCTACATTGAAATCCTGAAGTTGTTTCCATTCTTTGGCATTTTGGGCAAAAGCTGATTGAAAGAACAAACCGGCTGCAATTGTTAAGATTAAATTTTTCATTATTTATTTTATTTACACAGCAAAATAAACCCTTTATGATGTGAATAAAAAACAGTTTACCCGAAAGTGACAAACACATAAACTTGACTTTTTGGACTGAAAATTTATTTTTACACCATAAAATATAAAAAAAATCATTTATGAAATACATCAAACCTGCACTTTTACTTTTCATTTTATGTTCAATATCAGCATTCGCAAATGCACAAAGCACTGTTGAATCAGACGCTATTGTAGGCGTATGGGAAACCGGAAGCGGGAAAGCCCGTGTAAAAATATCCAAATCGGGCAATTACTATTATGGTCGCATAGTATGGCTTAAAGATCCGATTGACCCTGAAACCAACAAACCCAAAGTAGATAAAAACAACCCGATTGATAGCCTTAGGCAAACGCCTTTACTGGGATTACGAATGTTAAAAAGTTTTGAGTTTAAATCAACTAATCTTTGGGAGGCTGGAACTATTTATGACCCTGAAAGTGGCAGTACATACAGTTGTACAATCAATATGGCTGACAACAATACCCTTAATATCCGTGGATTTATAGGTATATCCGTACTGGGAAGAACGGATGTGTGGAAACGACTGGAAATGAAGGGCAAATAAGTATGCGCTTTTTATTATTGCTTTTACTGAATTCAATTGTCACGCTTATTTACGCTAATCCTATTAATACAGTAGACCCCACTCCAAAATTCAGGACCGATACCAGTTATCGATATAATGGAACCCTTTTTTATGGCGTCATACCTTCATTTCAATTTACAAGCGAACCAAATTTAAATGCAGTATTGAGAAACCAAAATGCACCAAAACTTGGCAGCTTTTATTTTATGGGAGGCCTAGGATGGGAAGAGCGTTGGAAACGTTTTGCCATTGGCATAGAAGCATTGGCCGGTGGATCAGGCAATGACAACGATAAATATAGCTTAACCTCTACCCTATTAGTCTCAAACATCACTGCCAAGTATTATGTATTATTTAATAAGAAAATAGGAGGTATTTATCCATTCGGTGGCATTACTGCAATCAACCAATCTGTATATATAACTGACATAACCAATACCAACGATATCAATAAACTTTTTACTCAGTCAGGCGCTGTGAACATGCAACTCAGCACTGGGTTTGTTAATTTTGGAATTGGGTTCGACTTATTAGATTTTTCTGATGAAGATGCTTTGTATGGCTCATTTAAAATCGGCTACAGAAGCAATATTGGAAATGATATTGACAACCAATGGTATGTAAACGAAAAAAATGCATTAGACGGCTCACCAACAGAAAAACTGAATGCTTTCTACTTTCAGTTTTCCATAGGATATTCATTCAACACATATTCAAGAAAACAGAAAAAAGAATTTTAAGGGCTAACCAAGTGGATGCCTACGGTAAAATACCATGCATTTGAAAGGTCGTTGAGTTCTTTGTAATTGTCTTCATCACCCAATGCCCTAAAAAAATCTGTTTCATCAATATTGTATCTAAAGTTTAAGCGATAGCCAGCCTGCATACTTAACCAAACAAATCCAAATATTGACTTCTCGAAAGTAATGCGTGGCCTAACTTCTGAGCGCCTCAATAGATAATTATCGTAATATGGATCTGGCGTTCTATTTAGTATGCTATAGCTATTTCCTTCCATTTCGTAGCCAACAAACAAAAGCGTTCTTGGATTGAAATTCCTACGTATATTAAGCCTTGATGGAAGTAGCATTTCTACACCCCATTTTCTATTTTCAAAGGTGTGGTTCCATAAAATAAGGGGAAAAATAGTTTGGTTACCCGCACGGTAGGTTCTGGAAACACCAAATGCCAATATGCTTCTATCGTTACGTTTCACGCCATAAAAACCAGCAATGGTATAAGTTGGATTTGAAAGGTAATCAAACAACTTAGTGTCGCCAAAAGTGTAGTCACCGTTTGCATCTGCAGAAACAAATGCCAAAACAAATTGCCTTTCATTAAATGGTTTAAACAATGTTGTGTTTAAACCCATCGTAGTTAGTCCACGTTGGTAAAGCGCATTGGTAAAATAATTTTGTGTTTCTGGGTTATCAAAATTATAATTCATTCGCCAATACGTGGCCCCTACCGACCACAACACATTGGTTTTCGAAATCACCGGAATATTTGCCCCTAGGCGAATGCCTCCCATTCCTTTGATGGTGCTAGTTGCAGTATCAATACCTTTTGCATTTGCTGTATTTAAGCCATAGTTGGTAAGCTTGTGTGCGCCTTGATAATCATAGCTTAATGAAAAGAGTTTATTCGGACTCAAATCAAATACCTTACTGGTACAGTAACGCTTTCCACCAGATGCCAATTCAGCAGTGGCATATTTACTAAAATCTTCTTCATCTTCTTCAATGCTTGTAGAGTCTACTTGTGCATGAAGAATTGTTGTTATTAAAATTTGCAAAAGCAATGTAATCCATTTTGTTTTCATATCAATATGCAGTAATTGGTTTGTCTTTAGGATATTTTATTTCAAATGTATACCTTAATGATGTTGATTTTTCTGAGGGTATTTCAATATTCCATATAATTTTACCTGTAGTTTCATCAACTGTTGCGCCTCCAGAGTTGGTCATCTTCACTTCTATTTCTTTGTTAACCGATACGGGTATTTGGTCTTCTACCAAAATCGTGATAGCGTCTTTCAAGGTATTTCTAATATTAATTTCCCATGCACTTAGCTCCTTGCGTGAGCTTCCTGCAACGGATTTGCTGCTAAAATCTTTTAACTTAATGCGTTGTATTTGAATGCGTTTATCTCTGCCTAGCGAAATCTGTACGGTGTCCTCAGTACTTTGTTGCAAGTATGTTTTACCAATATAGGTACCATCAAAATAAACATGTGCTTCCCCTTTCACCAAAGTTCCCAAATCATTGTTGGAAACAAGTGCTGTAACAAATGCATGCTTATCTAATTTTGGCACAGCCACATACTGATAGCGAGCAGGGATATTGCTCACCATTAAATCTACTTGGTGTGGACTTTTATCGCTAGGAATGGTATATGCTGAATTTACGGTATATTCTACATTAATGTCGGTTTGTTCCTGAACAGCTATACCAACATTGTTTTGCATTGTTGCACCTTCATCTGAGGTTTCATAAGCAGGCTTTGTTGAAGATGAGCGTATATCTAATTTTGAAGTCGCTATCACTTCGATCGAATTGAAATCTATAAATACACTATGTAAATAGGGTCTCACTCCGCTTTCTGAAGGATTAGCTGTTGAAAGTTTGATCTTCACATTAGTCCAATCTTCACCTGTACCTTGAGTGATATAGGCTTTTCTAACCAATTGTATTGGCGACTTTGAATCCCTCACACGCAAGTCATAAAACGGAGTCCAACTTGCTTGATTAACCATGTAGGACCATTCGATGCTTGCATTAGAAACTGTAGAGAGTGTTTTCACTGAAACCACAACCTCGCTAGTACTATTTCGGTTTGTTAAATAAGAATCAAGCTGTTGTTTAAATTTATCTCGTTGCTGTTTTAATTTATTTACTTGCCCATTTAGCTTTAATGTCTCCTCACCTATTTCAGTATTTCTTTTTCTAAAAAGCACCAATGCATCTTCAAGCTCATCTACATTCACGCTTCCATTAACGCCACCAATATTTTTATTTGCCAGTAAAACTTCTTTTTCCAATTTCATGCTTTCAATTTTTATTTGAAGCAAATCAAGTTGATAGTTGAGTTTTGTTAATGTGTCTTCTAGTTGTAAAATAAACGAAGGCTTTTCATCATTCAGCAAATAATTATTGCGTTGCGAAACAGAGATTAGTTGGACATTTGCGCCTGTTTTTACCTGAATCGAATTGATATTGATATAAGGTGACACATGGTCGAATATTATTTGCGACTCACCGGCAGGTAGGTTCAATTTTGCCAAACGTGTAACTTGTGCTTGGTTTATAAATACCGTCACATTGTTTATAACAGAAGCGGTTCTCAATTGCTCACCTTGAGCAAGTACAGGGCAGGTGAAAAAGCATACTCCAGAAATGAATGCTATAAATTTATTTATTTTCATGTATACGTTTACAGGTTATAGTGGAATATTACCATGTTTCTTACGTGGCAAATTGGCGACTTTATTTTCAAGCATGGCAAAGGCCTTGATAAGTTTTACACGTGTTTCTTCCGGAAAAATAACTGCATCAACAAATCCACGTTCAGCTGCTCGATATGGATTTGCAAAAAGGTCGGCATACTGTTTTTCTTTTCTAGCCAACTCTGCTGCATGATCTGCCGCTTCGTCAATCTCTTTTTTGAAAATAATTTCTGCAGCACCTTTTGCACCCATCACAGCAATTTCTGCAGTAGGCCATGCAAAATTCATATCGGCACCAATATGTTTGCTATTCATTACATCATATGCACCTCCATAGGCTTTCCGTGTAATTACCGTAATACGTGGCACAGTTGCTTCGCAAAATGCATATAGTAATTTTGCTCCATTTGTGATAATAGCATTCCACTCTTGATCAGTTCCGGGCAAGAATCCAGGAACATCTTCAAGCACAAGAAGAGGAATATTAAAGGCATCGCAAAATCGAACAAATCGTGCTGCTTTTTGCGAAGCATGAATATCTAAACACCCAGCTAGTTGCGAAGGTTGGTTTCCAACTATCCCAATACTTTTACCGGCCAATCGTGCGAAACCTACAACAATATTCTCTGCAAAATTTTTGTGTACTTCGTAAAATGAATCTGCATCGGCTATTTGTTCAATAACTTCGCGCATATCATAAGGCTGATTTGGATTTTCAGGTACAATATTTTTCAACGCAACCCTTGTTTCATCAGTCTGTTCGTAAAATATATCAGGTGCTTTTTCTTCGCAATTTTGTGGAATATAACTAAGTAATTTTTTCAATTGATTGATGGCATCAATCTCATTGGCTGCTGTAAAATGTGCCACCCCACTTTTGCTGCTATGCACCGATGCGCCACCCAATTGCTCAGATGTAACTTCTTCATGCGTTACCGTTTTTACCACATTGGGTCCGGTAACAAACATATAACTGGTATTTTCAACCATCATGATAAAATCAGTGATTGCAGGACTATATACAGCACCACCAGCGCAAGGCCCCATGATAACCGATATTTGTGGAATAACTCCACTTGACAACGTATTACGGTAAAATATATCTGCGTATCCTCCTAATGATACCACACCTTCTTGAATGCGTGCACCTCCTGAATCGTTTAAACCGACAATGGGTGAGCCATTTTTCATGGCCATGTCCATTAGTTTACAAATTTTTTCAGCATGTGTTTCGCTTAATGATCCACCAAAAACCGTAAAATCTTGTGAAAAGGCATAAATTAAACGACCATTAATGGTACCATATCCAGTAACAACGCCATCTCCAAGTATCTGCTGTTTTTCCATTCCAAAGTCTTTGCTTCGGTGACTCACAAATGCACCAATCTCTTCAAATGAACCTTCGTCCATTAGAAACTGCAAACGCTCTCGAGCGGTTAGTTTTCCTTTCTTGTGCTGTGCATCAATTCGGGCTTTCCCTCCTCCTTCTAATGATTTTTCGCGTAATTGAGTTAGCAATATCCTCTTATCCATTTCAGGTTGATTATTTTGTTGTGCGTTAGATGATGTCATACTTAGATTTTATGGTTGCAATATATAAGAAAGTAAGGCAATTTAAGGCCGCATTAATAGATAAGTGGTATCTTATAATTTTCAAAAAAATTCCCTCTATAAACTATCATATAAAAACAATTCATCTTCCAGTTTCAGTATTTTGTTACAAAGGTAAATTTGCATTAAGATAAAATATCTAATATTTCGTCAATATTAAAAGACTTCACAAAGCTTTCTTCTGTGGTTATAATATTATTGGCTAGTTCTTTTTTTGATTGTTGTAAGGCAAGAATTTTTTCTTCAACAGTATCTTTGGTGATGAATTTATAATTAAAAACCGATTTGGTTTGCCCGATACGATGCGTGCGGTCTACTGCTTGTTGCTCAACTGCGGGGTTCCACCATGGGTCGCTGATAAATACATAATCAGCAGCTGTTAAATTTAATCCAACACCACCGGCTTTTAATGATATTAGAAAGAATAAAATGCTATCATCTTTTTGAAAAATATCTACTTGTTTTTGTCGCATCTCATTTGGTGTGCTACCATCGAGGTAACAATATTTCCAACCATTCTTATCAAATTGTGCCCTAAACAAATCGAGTTGTTTCACAAATTGAGAGAATAGCAGCACTTTATGACCTTCTTGCATGGCAGTTTCAGACATGGCAATAATCTCATCAAATTTACCAGCCTGGCCTTCATATTCAGGCAAAATGAGTTTCGGATGATTAGCAATCTGCCTCAGTTTTATAAGTCCTTGCAATAAGACAAGTTGCGATTTGGGCAAACCAATTTCTGAAATAGATTTAAGGATTTCATTGCGGTAATATGACTTTACCTTTTCGTATTCTTCAGCTTGCTGCTCAGTCATATTACAATATTTCACTTGCTCTACTTTTGGAGGCAAATCTTTGGCTACTTGGTCTTTGGTTCGCCTCAAAACAAATGGTTTTATAATTGCCTTTAGCTGAGACATCTTGTGAATGTCTTTTCCTTTTTCTATAGGTGTTACAAACCTTTCATTAAAACTACTTAGCGAACCTACAAGGCCTGGATTGATAAATGAAAGTTGGCTCCACAATTCCTGTACACTATTTTCAATGGGTGTACCAGTAAGGACTAATTTATTGGTTGACTTAAGTTGCTTAACAGCTCGTGCAGAAAGTGAATTGGGATTTTTAATAGATTGACTTTCATCTAATATAACATAATTGAATCTGTAGTCTTTTAGAATATCAATATCAACCCTTACCGTGCCATAGGTACTGATAATTAAATCATAAAGCTGAAACAATTGCGGATTCTTATCACGACCAATACCGGTATATATTAATACTTTGAGTTTGGGTGTAAATTTTCGTGTTTCATGGTACCAATTATACACC
Organism: Bacteroidia bacterium; assembly: GCA_044337585.1. Taxonomy (GTDB): domain Bacteria; phylum Bacteroidota; class Bacteroidia; order UKL13-3; family UKL13-3; genus CAYSBE01. The sequence goes on along the minus strand of JBIINH010000079.1, from coordinate 1,982 downwards.
AATGAATTGGGAACCACAATGAGCGTAGTACGTTGATAGGTTCTTAAGTTTTCAGGAATGCTAAACCCTTCGTGTGGTTGTGAGCTTGATAGCTCAACTACCTGATGAGGTTCTTTGACTTGTCCAACATCGAATAAATCCAATTGATTTGCAGGTGCTATTGTGATACTGGGAATAGGTACAGGAGCAATGAGCTGTGGTTCTAGTGTTTTGCAATGCTCATATATTTCTTTTTCCTTTTGAAGCAAGGCAAGGGTTTGTATGGTTTTTCCAAGTCCCATATCATCAGCAAGGCAGCCACCAAATCGGTTTTCTTTCAAGAAATAGAACCAATCAAATCCTGCTTTTTGATAAGGTCTTAAATCACCTTTAAAATGCTGAGGCATCTCGGCTTCTTTCACTTCACCGTATGCTTTTATTTTGGCAAGTTTCTCACCTACATTCAAAAATTTACTGTCATCTGACAGCACCTCTTGTATTAAACCTACATGATGTTTCTCAAGATGAATATCATCTTGAGATAATGATAACTCGAGCATGCCTGCAAGTTTACCAAACCACTCGTCAGGTATAATTGCAATTTGTCCATTGGGCAACATAAACTCACGTTTGCCCGAGAGGATATTGCTTTTTAGCGCTAAAAACGGAAATGAAAATTCGCCAAAATATACAATTGCCCTCACATCAAACCAGTCTCGTTGCTCTTTTACTTCAAATTTAACTTCCCTTTTCCCGAAATAATATTTGCTCAATTCATTGGAGTGGTCAATTACAATATCTTGTAATTCCAACTCAGATTTATGTTCATTTACCCACTCTAAGAATGCATATCGATTGGTGGTTTCTACTTTCATCAAATCGCCTGTAAGCAAAAAAGTATCGGCAGTTCGCACTGTAAAAATAGGCCCATCAACTTGCTGTAAACCAAATTTATCCAATACTTCTTTTAACTCTTGCTCTTTTGACCGGTTTCTGCGCACACGAATAAATGTGTAAGATTCAGCCTTTTTCTCTAACACTGCATCAATATCATTCTCTGAGCCATACTCAAATTGTGCCTTGTTGTAGTGAAATTTTAACAGCAACGACAATCGGTCGCTGTTGGGCAGTAATTGAACTTGCAAAACAGCTTTGGGATCTTCTTTTCTGGTAATTATATCGAACCCTTCAGCATACACATCATACTTTTCAACCAATTGCGTAACAAATTTATTAAAGTAGTTCTCCTCTCCTGCCTTTGGTATCTGAATAAATCGTTTGTTTAAAAATGCAATGAGTTTTTTTCCATCCACATTTTTTTCAAATGTAAAAAGGTTATTCTCTAGTAACATCCATGCTGGTTTATTGCAAATAATATGCGCACCTTTATACATAAATTCTACTTTCTTACCACCGTGCTTGATAGTAGGAAAATAGTTGGTTCCTTCATTGTTTCGTCTGAAATGAAACAAAACCGAAGCATTGTCTTCGCTCACTTCTATAGATTGGGAAGTAGGATTATTGTCATTTCCCATCTTATAAATTGTGCGGCCTTTAAGTTTCTGCAAAACCTCATTCATCTTATCTTCAATGTAGGGCTTTACTTCGTTATCAATTATATCTTTATAAGCTGGTTTCTCGAAAAAGTCAGCTGCTTTTATTTTTTTCTTATGGTCGTGAAAAAACATTTTAAAGATGTACTGCTCGTCTAATTCATCAAGCAATGAAATGATTTCCAAATCTTCAATTGATATTTTTTTAGAATAGTATTCGGCTGTTTTTGCGAATATGCGTTGGTGTGTAAGTGTGAAATTTCCTAAGCTGTTTTTTTGGACTACATGAGGTTGTAATACACACCCAAGGTGCTTGTGATTTACTAGCAAAGTGTAAATCAATTCAAACGGATGTGTATTTGTTACGAGCAAAATTAAACCTAATTTAAATGCACTAAAGTAGGGTTGCTTTACCTAATCACAAAACATTTTCTTAAAATTTAATGACTT
>JBIINH010000219.1:0-2786 GCA_044337585.1 Bacteroidia bacterium | reverse complement strand
AGCAGTACTTGGATGAGCAACTCAATAAGGCGTTCAAAAGTCAACCCGTCATATTGGAAAACATGCTCACATACGTGCACAATATTTTAGGAAGTGCAAAAGGCGGCATCATTGCGGGTTTTGGTTTTATATTGTTGCTGTGGTCGGTACTACAAGTATTAAGCAGTATTGAAGATTCCTTCAACTCCATTTGGTATGTAAAAACTGCACGTACCTGGACACGAAAATTTACCGATTACTTAAGCATCATGATGCTGGCTCCTATTTTCATTGTTTTGTCGGGTGTGCTAAATGTGCTTATTGCAACCAAGCTGCAATTGGTTGCAGCGCAGCTAAATATTTTGGGTGAATTTATTTCACAATCAATTGTATTTTGCATACAACTGCTGCCCTATCTTACAACCAGTGTGTTGTTTTTTTTACTGTATATGGTATTGCCCAATACGCGTGTAAAGCCCAAAGCAGCATGGTATGCAGGTATTGTTGCCGGGGTCGTATTTCAGGTATTTCAATGGGGGTATATTGAGTTTCAGATAGGCGTTTCTAGATACAATGCCATATATGGAAGTTTTGCTTCCATTCCTTTATTTATTACGTGGTTGCAAATTAGCTGGATGATTGTACTTATAGGAGCAGAAATTTCATATTCGGTACAAAATGTGACGAATTTCGAATCGTTTCATCGCAATATCCGCATCAACCAACGCATGCGGCAGTTGTATAGCATTTATATCCTTCGGTATATTGCTCAAAAATTTAACAACGCGCAAGCAGCTCCCGACCTTACTGAGTTGAATAAAACACTTGATTTACCGGCAGGCATGATTAAACAATTGGTAAACGAAATGCAAGAATGCAACCTCATCGCTTCAAATCTTAAAAACAATGTGGTGTATTATGTCCCGGCTGTTGATTTACGTTTTTTAACCCTAAACTATATTACCACAAGACTACAAATGAGTGGAGGCAATACCGAATTGGAATGCAGCAACAGTGATTTGGATAAAGTGAAAACCGCCTATGCTGATTTTACTGAACAGGTTAACCAAAGCAACGGCAACAAAAATATTTTGGAGGTTTGATGTTTTCTGAACTCACCCCCGACACAGTTTTATTTGGTTATAGCATTGGCGTGTTTCCAATGGCCGACTCCGATGAGAACAACGAAATTGGTTGGTATGCACCCGATGAGCGTGGTATCATTCCACTTGATGGATTGAAAATAAACAAATCCATGCAACAGGTGATGCGTTTAGGGAAATTTACACTTACCATCAATACGGCATTTGAAGAAGTGATGCGAATGTGCGCAAAACGTGACCGAACCTGGATTTCGGAAGATATAATCGAAGTATATTGCCAACTGCACGATATGGGATACGCACACAGCTTTGAAACAAGAAATAAACAAGGTGAACTTGTAGGAGGCTTGTATGGAATTGCATTAGGTCGTGCATTTTTTGGCGAATCTATGTTTCATATCGAACGCGATGCTTCTAAATTTGCACTCATCAAACTGGTAGATTGGCTAAACCAACACGAATATGTATTGCTAGATACCCAATACACTACACCACATCTTGAAAGTATGGGTGCTATAACCATTTCTAAAAGCGATTACATGATATTGCTGAACTTTGCCATGAGACCTAAATAATATACAATGAAACAACCAACACTTGATTTTACAACTTTACATAACCTGAATCTTGAAGGCATACGACAGGATGCACGACAATTGATTGAAAAATGGCTGTCGGATTCCGATACATTCACCTTTCAAACTTCAGGTTCTACGGGAAAACCGAAAGAAATTTCTTTTCACCGCAACCAATTAATATGGAGTGCACAATCGGGCATTCAAGCCATATCGCTCTCCGGCAACGACCATGTATTGCATTGTCTTTCGGCTGCATCTGTTGGTGGGGCCATGTTGCTTATTAGGGCCATATTGGTTCAATGCAAAATTTCGTTTATCAATCCTTCCTTGCATCCGTTAAAAGCTATTGATGCCAAACATCCGTTTACGGTAGCCTCATTTGTTCCTTCGCAGGTGCATGATATCATTGAAGGCCAAAGGGAATTCAACAAACTGAATCAGTTTAGTAAGATACTCATTGGCGGAGCTGCCCTTTCGTTTCCACTCGAAAAAATGATGGCTAACATGCCACCACATATCTACCACACGTATGGTATGACAGAAACACTAAGCCATGTTGCACTTCGCAGAGCGGGACACGAAAGCAATTACACCTTATTGCCGGGAAATGAAATAAAAGTGAACGAGGAAGGAATGTTGATGATCAAATCACCGGCCACAAATGAGCAATGGCTTACTACCAATGATATGGTAACTTTGGTTGACGAAAAAACATTTACTGTAAATGGCAGGGCAGACCGGGTGATTAATTCGGGTGGTATAAAAATAAATGCCGAAACGGTAGAAGAAGAGCTCAATAAAGCAGAAGTGCTGAATAAACGCTTTTTTATAACCGCTGAAAATGACGATGTATTGGGACAAAAAGTGGTGCTGTTTATTGAAGACAAACCATGGGACGAATTTGCACTCAACATATTTTTTGAAACCATGCAACATGCGCTTCCAAAATATCATGTGCCCAAAATGGTGCATTTTACCCCCCATTTTTTTGAAACCGAATCCGGAAAGGTTGATATGATAAGAACTATTAATGTGCTGAATAACTGATATTTAAATTAATATAAAAAGATAACTTACACATATCTAAAAAATTACTTCCAAAAGCCAAACCTATTTTTATATTCGC
>JBIINH010000078.1:0-10012 GCA_044337585.1 Bacteroidia bacterium | reverse complement strand
TTTGATGCCATTGAGGTAGAAATTTTGATAATCTGATAACGTATGACTCTCATTACAGGAGTGTCTGGCAATGTGCGGGTATATTTAATTACTGCTACAGCGACAGCTTTAGTTCTTTTAAGCATCTGCTGTACAAATTCATTTTTGTTAGTATATGTTTTATCATTGCTATCAGACACGCCTAATTACTTAAATTTATACTTAATACTCAATACTATCATTATTTTATTGCTTCATTCCTACATTCCTTCATTGTTTCATCCTTTTATTCCCTAAATTGTATCTCCAATTGCGAAACAAAGCGATTTGAAAATATCTTCAACTTCACCAATACCATTGATGCCTTTGTACTTACCTTGAGCAGTGTAATAATCTTTTACAGGCATGGTTTCGGCATTGTATACATCAATACGTTTTTGAATTACCTCTGGGTTTTGGTCATCAGCACGCCCACTATCAACTCCTCTTAACAGAAGTCTTTTTCTAAGTTCTTCTTCCGCCACTTCCAATGCAAGCATAAGACTAATTGCTGTTTGTTTTGAAAGTAAGAAAGCATCTAGTGCCTTTGCTTGTGCTTCTGTACGCGGAAAACCATCAAAAATGAATCCATTTGCATGAGGTTGTTTTTCATATTCTGATTGCAGCATTTTGATGGTCACTTCATCAGGTACGAGTTTACCATTGTCGATATAGCTTTTTGCTAACTTTCCCAATTCGGTTTCACCTTTAATATTTGCCCTAAAAATGTCGCCCGTTGATAAATGCACGAGGTGATATTTTTCAATAAGTTTAGTAGATTGGGTTCCTTTTCCTGCACCTGGAGGTCCAAATAGTACGATGTTTAACATGTGGTAATATTATTGATATAATGTATGCGAATTAAAGCATTTGAAAGCATGTGCCCTAATTTGATGCTAAAAACCTATTTGAAAAAAGGTAAAATCAACCCTCAAGGTTTTAGTTGGTAAATATCCTTATGGTTCCTTCCGAGACCGTCATAGTCCAATCCAAACCCCAATACAAAGCGATTTGGAATTTCAAATCCGATATAATCTGGTGTGAAATCAATTTTTAGGGCTTCTTTTTTGAATAATAAAGTAGCAGTAGCTACGCTTTTAGCATTTAATTTTTTTACCGCATCAATTATGGAAATAATGGTAAGTCCAGTATCAATTATATCTTCAACGATAATCACATCATAATCTGAAAGGTCTTCATTGAGCCCAATCAGTTCATGTATTTTTCCGGCTGATTCCATTCCATGATAACTGGATACTTTCACAAAAGAAATCTTACACGCATTTTCATAATGCCTCATCAACTCCGACATAAACATAAACGCACCATTGAGTATTCCTAAAAACATCACATTCTTGCCTTTGTACTCTTTCTCAAGATCCTTTGTGATGGATTTTGTTCTTTCTTCAATCTTATCGAAAGGGATATAGGGTATAAATATTTTACCGTGTATCGAAATTTCATTCATATTGCATAGATAAGATTTAGCTTATTAATAATTGATATCAGGTAATTGGATTTTAAATTAGGTATCGTGAAATAAGTAAAAAATGTATTTTGCACCTTTCAATTCAAATATGAAGAATTACAAACTGCTATCAACATGCTTGCTTTTATTGCCTATTTATTTATTTGCACAAACAAGTGAATACAGAAGTGCCGAAAACAAAGAATACTGGAAAAATAGAAAACCTTATGAAGGCTATTGGCAACAAGATGTTTATTACAATATCAAAGCCTCAATTGACGATTCTACAGATATAATCAGTGCCGAAATGGAATTGGTTTATTATAACAACTCACCTGATACCTTAACACAATTATATTTTCACCTATATCAAAATGCATTTGCTAAAGGCGCTTATTTAGAAAGTTTGAATCGGTCAAATCATTATTTTCAGAAATTTGGAAAATATGAAAGTGAGGGGAAGGGCACAGAAGTTGAATCAGTAGAAATAATATCCTCAGGCATGGTTGCAAATAATGTGCTTTCTGAAGACGGGACTCGCCCAGTAATTGATCCTGTAGTAAGCAGGTACAAAGCCACTCCGATAATTGATAACAGCATCATGTTGATAAATCTTGAACAGCCATTACTTCCGGGGAATGCGATGACTGTGAAGATAATTTTTAAAACCTATTTTGATGATGGAGGCGACCAACGCAGGCGCATGAAATTGTACAACGCATATGGTTACAAACACTATAATGGGGTGCATTGGTATCCGCGTATTTGTGTTTATGATAGAAAATTTGGATGGGAAACAGCTCAGCATTTGGGAAAGGAATTTTATGGAAACTTTGGGACCTTTGAAGTTGAACTTACTTTACCCAAACAGTATGTGCTTGATGCTACAGGTGTGCTTACCAATACAGATGAAGTGTTGCCTGCTGACCTCAGGAAAAAACTGGATATCAAAAATTTTAAAGACAAACCGCTGGAAGAAAAACCATCGGTGATAATTGAACCGGATGGTACCACCAAAACATGGAAGTTTCGTGCCATAAATGTGCATGATTTTGCATGGACAGCGGATCCTACCTATCGTATCGGTGAAACCGAACTTAAATTGAAAAACGGACATACGGTTTTGTGTATTGCTTTGGCACAAGAGCCACATGCATCACGTTGGCAAGATGCTTCATTATTTACTTCGAAGGTGATTGAAACATACTCACGCGATTTTGGCAATTATGTGTATCCTAAAATTATTGTAGCTGATGCAGCTGATGGCATGGAATATCCTATGCTTACACTAGATGGCGGATTATCTCCGGGTTATTACGGATTATTTGCGCATGAAGTTGGACACAATTGGTTTTTTGGGATGGTGGGCAACAATGAAACCTACCGCGCTTCACTCGATGAAGGCTTTACGCAATTTCTTACCAACTGGGCCATGACCGATATTTTCGGAGAAGTAAAACCCACAACGAAAAATCCTTTCCCAACTCCGCGAATGGATCAAACTGTTTATTGGGGATATCTGCGCGATGCCATGAAATGGGAAGATATGCCACTAAATACACACAGCGATGATTTTAACAGCGGCCTCCATCATGGCGGAGGCTATGCACATGTCTATTACAAAACAGCTACGATGTTGTACAACTTACAATATGTATTGGGTGATGAACTATTCAAAGGTGCGATGCAACACTATTTTGATCAATGGAAAATGGCGCATCCTTATTTCGAAGATTTTAGAAACTCCATTACCCAATATACCCAAACCGACCTCAACTGGTTTTTCGATCAGTGGATGGAAACAACAAAACGCATTGACTATAAAGTTGGGCGTGTAAAAAAAGTGAACGGAGATTCTCTCGAGATTACATTTAAACGCAAAGGCGAGATGCAAATGCCTATCGACTTTACAGTCATAAGCAAGGATGGAAAACGTGCCGACTACGTAATCCCGAATACCTGGTTTGTGAAAGAAACACAAGCTACCATTTTGCCCAAATGGACAGGTTGGGGCAAGCTCAATCCTAAATATACTGCAACCGTAAAATCTCCCGGAAAATTTGCCAATGTGATGATAGATACAAGCTACCGATTGGCAGATGCATATCAGGTAGACAATGACTGGAGGCAAAAGCCCATTCAGTATCTGGATAAAGGAAAGTCATTGCCTACCAACCGAAGAAAAGCCACGCTTGGTTATAGGCCTGATATTTGGTACAACAGTGTAGATGGTGTGAAAGCAGGTATTCACTATGAAGGAAATTACGCCAATACTACTGATTTTATTTCAAGTACATTGTGGTATAATACTGAACTGGCAAACGATTATAGGGGTTCACACGATGAGTTATTAAGCCTAACAATGCAAACAAGAAAACTTTTGGCGCGCAAAACTTATGCATTGGTCGATTTAAGGTTCCTTGACGGGTTGTTTTATTTTAAGTTTGGGTTTGAATTTGCCTACAAGCGTTCAACCATTGAGATATACTTTAAATCATTAGAAAGAATACAAAATACCTCTCTCGATTATTTATTGTTTCCAACCGAATGGAATGCAGACAAAGCAAATAATTCAATTAACGTGGTTCAACGCCTGCCTTATCAGTATCGTTTTGGAAACGGAGAAATCAAACATGGTTTGCGCGCCAGTTTCTTATCCGATTACGATTACTCCAGTTATTTTATCCAAGTGATCAACGAGCACCGTTTAGGTAAATTTGATTTGCGCACACGTTTGTTTGGTCAGGTGATGCAAGGTAGCAATATTGCGCCTGAGTCGCGCTTGTTTGTTGCAGGTGCCAACCCCGAAGAGCTGATGGATAACAAGTTTCTACGTTCGCGCGGATTTGTTCCTACCGATTGGCTGGGCTACGGCAATACCGTAAATCATTTTCAGCAGGGTGGGGGATTGAATATTCGCGGTTATGCAGGCTATCTGATGCCACGTGAAGTAAACGGACAACAGGCATTTTTGTATCGTGGTCTTTCGGGCACTTCGGTAAATGCCGAACTTGATTTTGACAGGCTGGTAAACTGGAAACCCGGAAAAATGGCTAAATATTTCAAATTGGATATGTACCTGTTTGGCGATGCGGGCATTTTATACAATACATTTCTTGCCGGAGAAATTGGCAATACATCAAACGCCTATACCAATACCGGATTACTTGCCTGTGCCGGTGCAGGTACTGCCTTCACCATCAAAAAATGGGGCAATATGGATAAAGCTAAACCGCTTACCATCCGCTTTGATATGCCATTTGTGCTAAGCAATACCCCTTTTGTTGAAGACCAATTTGTGAAGTTTCGCTTTGTCATGGGCATCAGCAGAAGTTTTTAATTGATAATTAAATTACAGCTACTTGATATCAGTTGCAAGATGTTTTTAGTTTCTGCATCTTAATTTATCAAATATTGCAGTGCGAGTTGCTTCCAATATTGCTATTCTTTTTTTTGTGTATTGATTTGCTGTATACAGCTATAAATAGGATAAGTTAAAAACACATTTATCTACCAAGCTCTGGATATATGCAATTTGATCGCTTCAATTTAGTTATCAAAATCCGTTTCTTTTGCTAAGGAAAGGTAATATCGCTTAGTAGCTTTAACTTCAATGATATTTGGTTGTATTTTTTTCAGATATGTCGGGATAATTAAACCATCTCTCATATATAAAAAGTACTCTAAACCTATCAAGGAACAGTTTCTCCAAAAAATAATTTTCATCTTTTAAAATGGTGGTATTGGCAGTTAGACCAAAGACGGGATGAATGATGTTGAGATACGTTTTTTGTCAAGTTGCTACCCATAAGCTTTTTTCAACAATGGATGAAGCAGAGCCATGTGCCTGGAGGCGTGTTTTGGGACTTGCTAGGCTTTGCTGAGTTTGTGTATGCGGAAAAGGAATTAGGAATTTGTGATCACTCCTAGGGTGTGACAAGTTTGTGATTGATATGTTTTATAAGTCTCGTTTCTCGCAATCTCGCCTCTCGTATCTTTACCTCTCGCTTCTCCTTACTTTTTCTTCAACTGCTTAGGGTCGATGCCACGTTTTTTGGCCATGTCTTCCAAGCGTTGTTCAAACATTGATTTCTTGGCAGGTTTCTTTTTGTTTTCCTGAATCTGTGCGTGTATTTTATCTTCATCTACAAACCTGCGTATGCCCAATTGCTGGCCGATGGTTACCAAGTTTGATAGGAAATAGTAATAGTTCAAACCGGCAGGGTAGCTGTTCAGAACAAACAAGAAAATTACCGGCATGAGGTAGCTCATCCATTTCATTTGCGCATTGAGTCCTGCACCCGTGTTTTGGTTATTGTAATGTGTAAAGAGCAAGGAAGAAACAGTCATCAATAATGCAAACAAACTTACGTGGTCACCATAATAAGGAACGGTAAATGGCAGTTTGATAAGGGAATCGTAAGTTGATAAATCTTCGGCCCATAAGAATGATTGTTGGCGCAGCTCAAATGCCGATGGGAAAAACTGAAATAAGGCAATCAATATTGGCATTTGCAACAATACCGGCACACAACCACCCAGTGGATTTACACCCGCCTTGCGATACAGTTTCATGTTTTCTTGCTGAATGCGTGAAAGGTCGTTGCCATATTTTTCTTTCAGTTCATCCATCTCCGGTTTCAACACGCGCATTTTAGCGGTAGATAAATATGAGCGGTACACCAGTGGGAATAAAACTGTTTTGATAATAAGCGTGAGCAATAAAATGATGATACCAAAACTGCTGATATATTGGTTGAGGAAATAAAACACGTTGATTACTACATATTTATTTACCCATCTAAAAATACCCCAACCCATTGGAATAATGCGCTCCAATTCAATATTCAGTTTTGATAATGTTTTGTAGTGATTGGGTGCATACAAAATATTCATGGCAAATGTTTCGCGCTCCTGATGGGCAAACGGGATGGTAATATTTGCAAATACTTTTTTTACATAGCTGCTGCCTTCTTTGCTTTGGGTTTCCACTACAGCATTTTCAAAAGCCTTATCCGAAATGAAAGTGGTATTAAAATATTGTTGTTTAAAAGAAATCCATTGTACAGGCGTTTTGAGTGATTCTTTTCCGTCAGAAGTTTCGGTTAAATAAGAAGGCTCATCATCGGTAAAGCGGTAATAAATGGTTGAAGTGCGTTTTTCGTTTTCTGCATTTTTTTCTTGCGAAATGATTTCCTGATTGATGTTTAGGTCAATATAATTGCTATTGGCAGCCATTACATTGTTCATGCCATTCAGTATCAGCTCATATGTAAGCATGTTTTCATTTTCACCAAATGAGTATTTCTGTTCAATATATTGATTGTCGCCCAGTTGAGCCACCATGCTCAGGCTTTTACCGTCAGCCGAAGGTTTTGGGGTAAAGAAAAGTTCAGAAGAGGAAATGGTTTTATTTTCGCGGGTGGCAAAGGTAAATTCAAATTGGTTATTGTCGCCATCCAGCATCAGTAGGGGTGAGCCATTATAAGCTTTGTAGTTTTTCAATTCTACACGATAAGGTTTACCGCCTTTATTGCTAAGGGTAATTTTAAGTTGGTCGTTTTCAATTTCGGTAAAAGTTTCGTTTCCCTTAGCCAAAGCGGCAAATGATCCTAGTTTGGTTTCGGCTTTCACGGTATCAATGCTTGTAGCAGCATCAACAACCATTTCAGCAGCTTGAGCAAGGCTATCTTCTCGTTGCGCAAGTGCAACGGCAGCATCCTGCTTTGCCTTTAATGTACGCAGTTCATCTTCCGAAGGCTGATTGAAATAGGCAAATCCTATGAGAATAAGGAATATAAGAGAAAGGCCAATTATTGAATTTCTGTCCATTTTGTTGTATTAAAAATCGGGTGCAAATGTATGCTTTCTGAGGGAATTACCTAATGCTATGTAAGCGTTTATAAACGATTTCTCTTATTGCATTGATGCCGGCCCTAAGCAGCTAGATGTATTTTTTGTTATGTTGTTTTGGTGCACCTAATAAACAGTCATAAATTCACCACACAAAATTAAATCGAAAAATGTAGAAATATGGCTAACAATGTATACGAAATAATTGCAATTGGAATAATTAGCAGCAACCATTCTTTGTTTTTGGTATATTTTACAAACGCAATTACCCCGAAAATTAAGCTAAGAGACAAAAATATACCAGAGTAAAGATTAGAACCGCTGACAATAGCTAATATCCCAAAAAGAAATGAAATGATAGAAATTGTAACAGCACTATTTTTATAATTACGTGATTCGGAGACTTTATCTTCACCTTTTAGTGATTTTTTTGATAATGAGTCTGAGTCAAATATTATCGGAACAGAAATTTTATTTGTATCTATACGCTTTATGTTTTGAGGTCTAACTTTTCGGCCTTGAAGCATAGAAAGTTGGTGACTATGAATTAAACGTTTATAGATAAATACGGAATCAGTAGCTATCTGTGATGTGAAATCTTTTGATGAATAATTTTTATAAATATTTGCATTTATGTACGGTTGATATATTGCACCTGCAGATACTTTATTTAAATGCCTGAATTTTGAACCCGAGCAGGAATATAGCAAGCAAAGAGTTGTAATTAATACGGGAACTATTATTCTGGTATCTTTCATATGTTTAGTTGCTAATTTATAAACATGAAATTCTTTAATTAAGGATAAGTTTCATAAATCTTTACTCGTAATAATTTATTCATAAATATATGCAACTGATTTTTTCAACCGATTAATATGAAGGTTAAAAAAAAGGTTGAGAGAAAAACTACAGCAAATGTTAAAAATGCCAGAATCCAGTTTTTGTTTTTTAGAAATTTAATCAATGTAATCACCCCCAATATGGCACTTGATAGGAATAATATAAAAATCCAGATTAAAACAGAAACAGGAAATATTGCTGTGGCAACTGCAGTTATGAAGGTTATAAAAATAGCTAGCATAAATATTAAGAATGATAAGACTAATAATGAAATTGCCAAATCATCAGGTTTTGGGGGGGCATATTTCTTTTTCGGGATGCCAAGCTCTTTTCTCCTGTTGCTAGAGTCAGCGAGCATACCAATAAGTCCGAAAATTATACTTGCTAAAAAAGCGATGAAAAAGACTACTGCAAACACTTCGGGAAGAAATATAGAACCAAGTAATAAAGAAGCGAAGATTGCAATAAGCAACCAGAATGAAATTTTGGTAGGTATGCTGTACTTATTTCTGTTTTTTATCCATCCATAAATTCCAAAAAATAATGCACCAAGAAACAACAGAAATACCAATGCAATTAATATAGGTAGTTGAGTACTTGCAGCAAAAAATATGAGAATAAAAGTTGCCAATAGTAGCCAAGTTGAAATCGCAGAAGCATTGATAGGCTTTTTCTTGGGCTCGGGTTTCTTCAAAGTAGCATCTGCATGTTGCCTTTGTGTAGCATGATGTTGTATGAAGTTTTTAGGTAAGTTTTTTCTGTTATGTATGAATGGCTTTTTATGAGAAGCAATCTTCTTTTTATCCTGAAATATTTTTACAGGTTGAGTTCTAAAAGAATCAGCAATTATGGGTTTTGTTGTAAACGGTTTTCGATTTTCTGCTATGGTTTTAATCTTGGCAGGTTGGGGTTTTCTATCAACCCTTACTTTATTTAAATACCGGAACTTCGCACCCGTGCAGGCGCTCAGCAAAATCATACAGGTACATACAAAGAGTAGAGATGTTCTCACAGTATTTCAACGATACAATTTAATTGCGGCAAAAGCAATGGGATGTATCTGAATTATTACCTCTATTGGCTATTTCTATAATCAATTTCCGTATTAATGAATCGGATATTGTACAATTAACTTTTGAATCTTTCTTTTAAAAAAAAAGCTCCTGTTAAGGAGCTTTTCGAAACAATGCTGTTGCATTATTATATAACACTTGCAATTAGAATTAAGCCAAAAATTACGTCAATAATACCAATAATTAAACCGGCAATTGCAAGGCCTCTTCCTTTCTTTCCTGAAGTACTCGTCTTTTTTAAACCTATTGCTGAAAAGATTATGGCAACAATACCTAATGGAACTGCAAGTACAATTAATCCAACTAATGACGATACGAATCCAACAATAGCTGATGCTTCTGTACCACCTTCATCGGTTGTTTTGTTGGTTTCGTTTGGTTTTTCAGGATTAGTATTTGAAATCTCCTCCTCAACTATTACTTCATTAGTGATTTTTTGTGAAGAATTTGTTGCAGAGCTTTCTTCAATTATTGTTGAGATTTCAGATGCTTCACTGATAACCGAATTTTTTGAAGTTGTAATTTCAGGATCATTTTGTGTGTAACTTAAAGTAGATTCTTCTTCTGATACTTGAGTTAGTTCTTGGTTAGAAGTAGTAACTTTTTTGTCGTAATTTGATACTACATTTTTGTTTGCTTTTACTTTGTTAAGATAAGTGTACTTAGCAGAATTGCATGATGTGTAGACGAAGCATATAACAGCTAATCCACAAACTAGAGTTGTTTTTTTCATAATTAATTGAATTTGTATTCAATCTTA
>JBIINH010000218.1:0-2823 GCA_044337585.1 Bacteroidia bacterium | reverse complement strand
CGGCATTGTAGCTAATAACACTTACCGTGCGCAGTTCCTTCACGAAAACCTGATGATGCAGAACAACGTCATTCACCAGAGTTATGTGCATGGCGTAAAAAAACTGATGTTCTTTGGCTCAAGCTGTATTTATCCGAAACTTGCACCGCAACCGCTCAAAGAAGAATACTTGCTTACAGGATTATTGGAACCCACCAATGAGCCTTATGCCATTGCAAAAATTAGCGGCATCAAAATGTGTGAAGCTTATCGCGATCAATATGGTTGCAATTTCATCAGCGTAATGCCCACCAATTTATATGGCTACAACGACAATTACCATCCCGAACACAGCCATGTGGTGCCTGCGTTGATTCGTAAATTTCATGAAGCAAAAACAGAAGGTAAAAAAGAGGTTTCCATTTGGGGAACAGGCTCACCGCAACGTGAATTTTTATTTGTAGACGACCTTGCCGATGCAGCATTTATGCTGATGCAAACGTATGATGATAAAGAATTTCTAAACGTTGGCTGTGGCGAAGATATCAGTATCAAAGAGCTTGCAATGCTTATTCAGCAAGTAGTAGGCTATAGCGGAAATCTTGTATTTGATGCTACCAAACCCGATGGCACACCACGCAAACTGATGGATGTAACCAGACTGAAGAATCAGGGATGGGAACCTAGAATATCGCTTAAAGAAGGGCTTAAACTTGCCTATCAGGATTTTCTAGAAAAAGGGCTTGCTGTAAGAAGCAAGTAGGATTAAAAACCCGTAGGGCATCCACACTTTTTCTTCGCACGGTATTGTTTATAGCTTTTGCAACCACTGCCCAATACAATGATAGAAGACAAACTGATTGCTAATGCGTACTTTATTATCTTTTGCATGCTGCGCAAAGTTATGATTATTGTGTAAACTTGCGCACAATTTAAACGTATGGAATTAATTGATTTTATTTTACACATTGACAAACATTTAGAAACATTCATTAGCAATTATGGCGCCTTGGTATACTTGCTTTTGTTTCTTATTGTATTTATGGAAACTGGTTTTGTGGTAACTCCCTTCTTGCCTGGAGACTCTTTATTGTTTGCCGCAGGTGCACTTGCTGCTAATGAAGCCAACAACTTAAATGTTTTTATCATCATTCCATTGCTTATCGTAGCGGCACTTTGTGGCGATAATGCAAATTATTTTATTGGAAGGTATTTGGCCAATAAAGGAGAAGGCGCAAAACTCTTTGGTATTTTCACCATTCGCAAAGATTACCTGGATAAAACGCACGCTTATTATGAAAAGCATGGTGCCCGCACCATTATCATTGCACGTTTTATTCCAATCGTACGCACATTTGCTCCATTTGTAGCAGGTGTAGGCCGTATGACCTACCAAAAATATATTACTAATTGTGTTGCAGGTGCATTGCTATGGGTAATCTCCATCACTACAGCAGGCTACTTTTTCGGTGGGTTTGAAGTGGTGAAAAAGAATTTTGAATTGGTTGTATTTGGAATCATCTTCCTATCACTCATCCCGGTATTTTTAGAAATGATCAGGCACTATATTGCAGCACATAAATCAAAATAGTAAACCATTTCTTATATTCGCAGCCTAAACTTTAATTATATATGAAAAAAATATGTCTATTAATTGGCTTGATTACAGGAATGTATCAGGCGTTTGCCCAAATTCAACTTGTTCGCTCCGATATCGGACAGATTGGTGACAAAGTTTATTATGGTGTGATTGACTCCTTTTCGCAGAACATCTCTGTAGGTTCAGCCGGAGCAAATAAAGTGTGGGACTTTAACAACCTCTCTCCACTTTTGTATGACAGTGCAATGCTTACTGATCCTAGTTTTGTTTGGGAAGCACCAACCTCAGCTAACTTAGCAATTGTTTGGAGCAACGAAGAAGATAATGAATTCTGGTTAGTTAATGACAGCGGATTGCAAGCTGTTGTTCTAAACCCTGTAACGTCAGATGAAGTCTTGTCAAGCAGAATGCCCTTCCCTATTACTTATGGCATGGCGGGTAGCGATACCGTAGACTTTTCCATTACCGGAACTCCTGATGAATTGGGTATTCCACTTCCTGTTGACTCAGTTCGTATAACTGCCTATATTCGAAATGAAATGGAATTTGATGCTTGGGGAAGTCTTACGATACCTTCCGGAACATTTGATGCATTGAGAATGAAAAATGTCAGTTACACCGATATATTAGTCGAAGTACAGGTTTTTGGAAGTTGGAGTGAACTAGGAAGTGAAATAGATACAGCATACGAATACACCTGGTTTGGAAAAGACAAAAAATATCAATTAGCCTACGCGGAAGCTGATAAAAATGGCCGTATGTCATTTTTTGAATATCAGGTGAATGCGGTGTTTCCAAATTCGGTAAAAGAATTATTGGATGATAACAGTGTGAAACTTTATCCTAATCCTGCAAATGAAAATATATCAGTTTCAATTGAAGGTGTAAGTGCATTTACATATAATATTGTGGATATAGCTGGACGTACGGTGTTAAGAGGAACGATATCAGGAAATGCGGCTGAAATAAATACATCTACCTTGAAGAATGGTTTGTATACTATAAATCTATACACTGAAAATGCAAAAGCTAGCCGTAAAGTTTTGGTACATCACTAACAAGTAAATTACTATTATATATTTCCAAAAAGGCTGCATACGTGCGGCCTTTTTTGTGCATTATAATTTTCCTTCAAAAAGTGTAATCGCAGCAATATCACCAGGTAATTGTGGCTTAGCTTCAAAAATGCCAAATAAAGCAGAACCACTTCCGCTCATGGATGCATAAACTGCCCCCGAATCGTA
>JBIINH010000008.1:0-30901 GCA_044337585.1 Bacteroidia bacterium | reverse complement strand
AAACCTGGATAAAGAGAACCTACCTGTAAGTATCAATTGGGTTGCTGATGATGCAGATGTGGAAGGCAAACAAGAAGCAAAAGCAGTTATTCTATCAATTTGGGATGGATTGCAACAAAATGCACTTCGTATTGATTTATGGACCAAAGATATGAATGTGGAAGAAATGAATTTATTCATGTTTCAAACGATGGCAACCTTAGCCGATACATTTGAGCGAGCTACTGATAACAAAGAAGTAGCAGAAGAAATACGCGACTTTGTGCATGATCTCGGGCATAAACTAGATGTTTTTGGCCCTGACCACAAACACTAATCTATTGATAATTAATAAAAAGCATTAACATTTTTAATTATTTAATTCGTATTCGCAACCGTTTATCCACCCAATTGTTTAATCTATAATAATATAATAAAGCGGATATAAATAATTAGATATTAGCAGCTAAATGCATGTAAAAAAAAGTGTGGTCTTTTTCATAATGGTTTTATGCTTTGCAAGTGTAAAAGCCCAACCAACAGTTGGAATGCGTAGTGGGATGCCAATCGGTTATGGAAAAGTATACGGCAAAGTATTAGATGCCGCCACAAAAGAACCAGTAGCCTATGCCACAATTACAATGCTTAATATGCGCGATAGCTTAGTTGGTGGAGCTTTGGTAAAAAACAATGGTGATTTCGTAGTAGAGAAAATACCTATGGGTAGGTATAAATTAAAAGTTCAATTTATCGGTTATACGACCCTCATACAAAATTTAGTGCTCACAGCCAAGCAGCCAGATATGGATTTAGGCAACCTGCGATTAGAGCAAGATGCAAAGCAATTGAATGAAGTGGTGATAAAAGGCGAACGTCAACTTGTACAAACAAGTATTGATAAAAGGGTATTTAATGTAGATAAAGACATTTCATCTAAAGGAGGTACAGCTATAGATGTGATGAAAAACCTACCTGGTGTTACTGTTGATGGAGAAGGTAATGTTAACCTTCGGAATGGATCGCCAACTATATTTATTGATGGCAGACCAAGTGTGTTAACGCTTGAGCAAATTCCTGCAGAGCAAATTGAAAAAGTAGAAATCATAACTAACCCTTCGGCAAGGTTTGATGCTTCGGCAACCAACGGTGTTTTAAATGTCATACTCAAGAAAAATACCAAACCTGGTTACAATGGTATGCTAAATGCTGGTATTGGAACCAACAATCGCTACAATGCCATGTTAAACTTGAATATAAAAGAAAAGAAGTTCAATTTTTTTATGTCATATAATATTAACTCTAGTGGAAATATCAACGAGGGATATACTTATCGAACCAATATGACAGGTGAAATACCAAGTAGTTATTTTAATCAAGATAATACCACAGATCAATTGCGTTTTATGCAAATGGGGCGTTTGGGGTTCGATTACAATATTAGTAACCGTGATATGATTACAATCTCACAATCATTCAATCAATTTAGAATGAAAATGACTGATGAACAAACATTTTCTTTCGAAGATAATGCGGAGAATCCTGTGAGTATTGGAAGCCGAAGCACAAAACAAGATGTTGTGCGCACGGGCTACACAACCCAGTTACAATATAAACATACCTTTCCAAAAGTCGGAAAAGAGCTCCTAACTGATTTTACGTATAATACCGGGCAAAGAGATGCAAGCTCTCATTTTGTTACCACCAACTATGATATGTCTGGAAATTTGCTGCCCAATAATCCAGAGGTACAAAGTAATGTTGGAGGAGATAAATCCGCTATTTACACCTATCAACTTGATTTTGTAAATCCCTTAAACGACAGCTCTAAATGGGAATTTGGTGCGAAAAGTAACCTTAGAACCGATATTGCATATTTAGATGTACAATTGGGAATTGCGAACAATCCACTTCAAAGAGATTCATTACTATCAAATAACTATACAATTAATGAATTTATCAACGGTGTTTATGCAAATTATTCTGGAGTATTAAAAGGTTTTGGTTACATGGCAGGATTGCGTTTTGAGCAAACAAATTTTAAAGGAGAACTAACGGATAAAGGACAATCGTTTGAGTACATTTATCCTGATGGATTTAAAAATTTACGATACGCATTTTTTCCAAGTTTATTTTTGAATAGAAAGCTTAACACTCAACACGAAGTTCAATTCAATATTACTAGGAAAATTAACAGGCCGGGTTGGATGCAAGTGATGCCTTTTATTATGTTTGCCGACAGACAGAGCTATCGTATTGGTAATCCAAATCTTGCTCCAGAGTTCATCAATAGCATGGAATTCAACTATAGTTTTAATTTTAATAAAGGAAATTATTTTACATCTGCTTATGCTAAAATAACTGACAATGCCATTACTAATTACGTTTATACTTATACCGATCCTGTTCGCAATGATTCAACCATACTTGTTAGCACATTTATCAATGGTGATAAAGCATATAGCTATGGTTGGGAACATATTTTAAAGTACAGTTTCTTCAAAAGAAAGATGGATGTTACCCTAAGTGGAAATATTTTTTATACCCAAATATCAGCTACCACACCCCAAAATGAAGTATTGAAAAATGACGGTTTTAGCTGGAATGCAAAAGTAGTACTAAGCTATAAGTTGCCATTTGCTTTTGTTTTTCAAACTACGGCAAGTTATGAAGCACCAAAAATTATACCTCAAGGAATTACCATACCTGTTTATTTTTTAGACATGTCTTTGGCTAAAGATATTACCAAGAAACTTTCAATGAATTTAACATTTAGTGATGTCCTTAATACAAAACGATTTGGCGCGTTATACGATACAGAATCATTTACCCAAGATTTTTCTCGCAGATGGGAATCTCGTTATATAAGACTTACCTTATCATGGCGTTTTGGAGAAATTGACCAGTCCTTGTTTAAAAGAAGACCCAACCAGCGAAGAGATAGAGACTCGGGAGGTGAAGAAGTAGGATTTTAGTATTCTTAAAATCCGAAGCCAATTCGTATCCCATTTTGAAGTGAAGATGTTCCATTGAGCAATTGAAAATAATCAATTCTAAAGAACTTAAAGATATGTTCGATGCCAATACCTAACTCTGTGTAATGTTGTTGACTAGGCGTGCTTAAATAGTTTATCGTAAATACCTCTTGCCATTTTAGCTTTCGTATCACAGGAATTTTATTTAACCAAAATCCATTGAAATGATGGTTGTAATTAAGGGTAAGATAAGATTTACGCGTGCTGTATGTATAATAATCTAATAGTTGAAATCCGCTGAAATCATTTGTTGCAAAAATGGTTTGGTTGCCATTAAAATGCTTGTAATCCATGAAGTAAATTTGGTCGTTATTGGTATAAGCACCAAAGGAAACCTTAAACGAACTTGCGCCATATATTTTTAAATTCTTATTAAATCGTATTGTTGAGTAAAGGTGGTCAAAGCGAACATCAGTTGCAAAGGCATTTATCCCCGATTCATATCCAATGGCAATTCGTGGATATTTACTTTGAAAACGAAACCGCATATCAGGCCTAGAAATGTAGCGTTGCTTAAACACAAAATTGGCCTCAAAATTAAATATCAAAGCTTCATGGGTTTCAAATAATAATGGCTGTTCAATATTTATGGGATCATTTGATGTAAATGTTCTTGAGGATATATCATCAAATGTGAAGTCTGTATTATTATTTAACTTTTTGCGTAGCCCATAGAATAGTGATGAACGGATTGTAATACCATTCGCCACTTCAGATTCCCAACCCAATTTGACAAAAGTATGTTCGTAAATTTTCATAAAATTTTGTTCTGCAAATAGTGTGTAAGCACTGTTTACAATAGGAGAAATAGGAGAGTTGTTATTAAACTGTGTTACATACTTTCCGAAGTCGAAATTAAATTGACTCTCGGTAATGGTATTGTAGGTATATACACTTTGCAATTTTGCATACAACTTTTTAGATGCCAAACCATACCGTATTGCAGGGATAATTTCAATATTCTTTCGTTCATCTTTCAGTATTTTTTTTATGCTTGCTTCAGGTGATAGAACCAAACCTTCAACAGTATTGTATTGTATGATAAATGGGATAGATTTTATCTCATAGGTTAACTTTTTATATGAGTTATTGTAGGTATAGCCTGTTAGTAATAAATCCGACCAACTATATTTATTTTCTATACGGTCAATAGAATCCTGATACCACTTACTCGATTCAATAACTTCTATACTGTCTTTTATTTTATAGTCTAACTGCTCTTCTTCGGTAAGTGGAATGGTTCTTGAAACTTCCCAAATACTATCAGGTGTTTTGTTGGCTTCATCTGCAATTTTCAATACCTCATTATTGAAAAAACGTTTATCGAACATGGGTTGCGTTGTGTCGCTTTTATTCTCATTATTCAAATCACGCTGTATTTTTTTAACTTCCTGTTTGGTTTTTTTACCATAAGAAAGTGGAGGGTCGATGGATTTGGTTTCTTCTTTCATTCCATAAAATGAAGGTTTATATGCTGATTTTACTTTTATATTGGAAAATAAAGCAACAAAATAACCATTACCATTAAACCCAAATGCGCTGAAGTTATAAATAAAACGTTGCGCGGTAAGCATCC
This sequence comes from Bacteroidia bacterium, assembly GCA_044337585.1. GTDB lineage: Bacteria > Bacteroidota > Bacteroidia > UKL13-3 > UKL13-3 > CAYSBE01. The sequence continues at coordinate 26,314 of JBIINH010000008.1, read as the reverse complement.
ACACGCCATTGTCTAAGCGGGTAAACTCTTGCTTTATTTTAAGCGTATCAACAAACTCGATATTGGATGATTTGTCAATTAACATATCCGTGCTATGTATGCGCCACAAATCTTTAACAATATAAATAAAGCCTTTAAATACAGGATCACTTGCTCGTTTTGGTAGCAGTTTTATTTTGAAAATTGTGTAACCATTTTCTCGTATTTCACCTTCTAATCTGAAGTCGTAATACATCATAGCATTTGATGAGATGGGAGAGATGAAGCCTCGTTGGTTTAAGCCATAGGAAGGTAGTGTATTTTCATACAAGTTAAATTTAATAGCTCCAGCTCGGTTAAATGAAAATGCTTTGTTATCACCACTTACTTTTGATGAAATCAAGGTTTCTTTTACTAAATTGGGTTGTTGAACGTGTAGGTCAGATAGCGACTCGGTTAAATAAATAATTCCCGGTTTTATATCCGGATCTACTTCAATTAGCAATACCCGCTTTGGTACTTTTGTTAAACGTTGCAAACCCTTGATATATGTTCGGCATGAATAGGCAAAAGGCTCTTTTCTATAGATTTCTCGATATGCCATTGCATTTCTGATAATTGCATAAGCAGGGTCTTCTTTTTTCGCACTTATTTTTACTTCACTCAATTGGTAAGATTGTTCATCAAGTACAATATCCAATTCTAGTACCTGATCTTTTTTTATGGCTATATTTGATTGATAAGGTATATAACTGAGGAATACACATCTTAGAGAATGTGTTCCAGAATCTAGTTTTAGGCTATATTGTCCATTCTCATTTGAAGTTGTACTGATATTAGTACCCTTTATATACACTGTAGCAAAAGGCAATATTTCACCAGAGCGGTTTTTAATCGTACCTTTCACTACCTGTGCTATACAAAATGCAGGAAGTATTAAAAGTGTGAATATGTAAATTAATTTTTGGATGTGTCAAGATAATATTTTTGGCTGAAATGACACTTTTAAAATGATTTAATAGCTTGCTGAAGATTACCGATCATTTCTTCTGTAATATCCAAATGAAAGACAAAACGCATTGATGCAGGAGCCACCTTATTTGCTTTTATATTATTTATTAGCAAATGATTTTGAAAACGTGTACAGGTTTGCTCATTTAACATTTCAAAGATGATGATATTTGTTTCAACTGGATAAACACTGAGTATAGCTTTGTTTTCAAGTAATATATCAGCAATTATTTTAGCGTTTTGGTGATCGGTTTTCAATCGTTGTATATTGTTTTGTAACGCAAATAAACCTGCGGCAGCCAGGTATCCGGCTTGCCTCATACCACCACCGAAAACTTTTCTAATGCGAATAGACTTCTTGATAAAATCATTGTTACCAATTAATAGAGAACCCACAGGTGCTCCAAGGCCCTTGCTAAGGCAAATGGATATTGAGTCAAAAATATTTCCTAATTCATCTGTGGTGTAATTAGCAGCAATAATGGCATTAAAAACCCGAGCTCCATCAAGGTGTAATTTTAAATGGTGATTGTTGCAGATTACCCTAATAGCATCCATTTCTTTCAGTGAATACACACTTCCACCACCACGGTTACTAGTATTTTCTAAGCAAACCAATGCAGTATTTGGAAAATGAGGATCATTTGCATTGATGGCATTTTGAATTTGATGGTCTGAAATTTTGCCAAAACTACTTTGTAAAATACGCGCCTGTACTCCTGAGTTTGAAGCTATTCCTCCTCCTTCGTATTTATATATATGGGCATTGTCAGCACAAATCAATTCGTCACCAAGTTGTGTATGTGCTCGTATAGCAATTTGATTGGTCATGGTGCCACTTGGGCAAAATAAAGCAGCCTGTTTCCTAAAGAGGTCTGCTGCATATCTCTCTAGTTCAATTACTTTAGGGTCTTCACCATACACATCATCTCCAACTTCAGCTTTAGTCATAGCTTCAAGCATTGATGCTGTTGGTTTAGTAACGGTATCGCTTCGCAGGTCAATAGTTTTTATCATCGAATTCTGATTCGTTGTCCGGTTTTTATTTTACTTTTTGTTGAAATACCATTTATACGTGCAAGATGAGCTACACTGATTCCATATTTATAAGCAATTTTTGATAACGTGTCACCACTTCTTACCGTATAGTATCGCGATTTACTTTTTGTGGTTTTAGCTTTCGCTTTTTGAACCTGTACTTCATAAAGATGTTTGAAACAGCTTTTGTCAATTTGTAACGTATCACTTAACAAGTAGCCTGTAGGGAAATAGATAATTTTATTTGGATCAATTTTTTCACCCAAGTACCTTACCTCAAAGTGAAGGTGTGGTCCTGTTGATCTACCAGTACTTCCTGCCAAACCTATAATGTCACCGCTTTTTACGGGTTTTCCAGGGTAGGTGAGCAGTTGGTCAAAATGGGCATAAAGCGTTTCTAAACCGTTGTAATGTCTTATCAATACCACATAACCATAGTCAGCACTTCTTTTGGCAATTCTAACAACCCCATCAAACATTGCATATACAGGATCGCCAATATCCATTTTGATATCAACCCCATAATGAAATTTTGCTTTGCGTCCCCATCTTCTAAATCCGAAATTAGAGCTAATTTCTCCTACAGCGGGTGGGTGAAATTCACAATCCATGCTATCTCTTAGTGCAATCCACACTGTATCATTCATATCTTTGAGCGACACTTTATAAGGATTTATGGTAATGGTATCCCAACCCCAAGGATATGTACCTTGTGCAGGTATCATTTCATTATTAAATTGAAATCGTGGGTCACGCAATACATCCCAATAATTTACATTGTAATATCCGGTGAAGTTATCATCAAAAGATCCTTCGTTTTCAAATGTTGCAGAGTCTTGTATGTTTTCATCATCATCTTCAATTGAAATTTCGGGTATCTCTTCCATGTCAAGTGAATCTGATTCGATTACCTGTGCACTAACATTTAGGGAAATGAATATGATTATTAGCTGAAAAAAAAACTTCATTTATTGCAGTTGCTTCTGTTTATTTAAAATTTCTAAAGCATGCAATTTATCATTTTCAAGTTGGGTTTTTAGCTCACTTATATCCGTAAACTTTATTTCGTTTCGTAACTTATCAACAAACGAAATCTTTACAGTTTGGTCATATATATTTTCATTGAAATTAAATATGTGTACTTCAATGGCATGGGTAACGCCATCAACAGTTGGTCGGAAGCCGCAATTGAGCATACCTAAGTGTATTTTATTGTTGATAAAAACTTCAACAGCATATACGCCATCAGCAGGAATGAGTTTGGTTGGATCACCCAATTCTATATTGGCAGTAGGGAAACCAATTGTTCTTCCAAGTTGTTTGCCATACATCACTTTACCAATAAGGGAATAGTAATACCCAAGATTTTTATTGGCTTGAGATATCTTTCCTGTTTCAAGTGCTTGCCTAATGCGGGTTGAACTAACGGCTTCCAATTCTACATCTTGTTCCGGAATTTCTTCAATTGCAAAACCATACACAGGAGCAAACTCAATCAAGTGTTTAAATGTACCTTCTCTATTCTTACCAAATCTATGGTTATAACCAATGACAAGTGTGTGGGTATTTATTTTCTTTACAAGGATATCGCGAATAAATTGCATTGAACTAAGCCTTGAAAATTCGCGTGTAAAAGGAATGACAATTAAGTGATCAATGTCTAACACTTCAAGTGCTTTAATTTTTTCTTCAAGCGTATGTAATAATTTCAGACCATGGTCATCTGGAAACAAAATCATTCTAGGATGAGGATGGAATGTGATGACAACCGTTTCCCCATTTTTCTTAACTGCCAACTCTTTTAGCCGGTTTAGAATAACCCTATGGGCAACGTGTACGCCATCAAATGTACCTTGTGTTACAATGGCATTATTTATTTCCGGAATTTCATCAAGATTAAGGTGAACTTTCATGTAAGGAACAAAAATTTGTAAATAAAAGTTGTGGTGTTTTAATACATTAACTCAGGCCTTCAATAATACCGTCATTAAATGACATTCCGTTTGCGGCAGGAATTTTTGGAAGTCCAGGCATTCGCATGATATCTCCACATACAGCTACAATGAATCCTGCACCTGTATTAATTACAAGATCTTGTACATGTAAGGTATGTCCGGTTGGTGCCCCGTAAACATCAGCGTTATCAGTGAAACTGTATTGTGTTTTGGCAATGCAAACTGGTAGGTTTGATAAGTTGTTTTTTGCAATTCGCGAAAGCACGGTCTTGCATTTTGCAGAGAATTCAACATGTTCTGCACGATATATTTTTTTGGCTACTTTTTCAATTTTTGTTTCTATCGAATCTGTAAGTTCATAAGTAAATTGTATCTCTTTCGAAGGATTTTTCTCAACGATAGCTACAATTTTTTCAGCCAAGTTGATGGCTCCTTCGCCACCTTTGGCAAAGGCCTCGTTTACGGCAAAGGAAGTTCCTTTAGATTCGCACCAAACCCTTAGAAATTCAATTTCTGCATCTACATCAAAGTGAAACTTATTAAGTGATACCACTATGCTTTGTCCAAATCCTTGCAAATTTTGAATATGTCTTTCAAGGTTTGGCAAACCTTTTTGCAATAGCTCCATGCTTGGTATTTTGGTATCATCACCATCAGCTCCTGCATGCATTTTTAATGCTTGTGTAGTTGCAACCAACACAGTTGCTTTAGGTTGCAATCCTGATACACGACATTTGATATCTAAAAATTTTTCGGCACCTAAATCACTTCCGAATCCAGCTTCTGTTACCACATATTCTGCACAACTTAGAGCCATTTTTGTAGCAATCACGCTATTGCATCCATGAGCAATATTGGCAAAAGGACCTCCATGAATAATAGCAGGGGTGTTTTCGGTTGTTTGAACCAAGTTAGGCATGATGGCATCTTTAAGTAAGATAGTAATTGCACCTCCAATTCCTAAGTCTTTCAGGGTAAATGGTGAATTGTCTTGTTTGTATCCAAGAATAATTCTTTCAATGCGGTTTTGTAGGTCGGCTAAGTTTTCTGACAAGCACAGCGCAGCCATGATTTCGGATGCAGGTGTAATATCGAATCCGGTTTCTTGAGGAATGCCATTGGTTCGTCCGCCCATACCTGTGTTTACAAAACGTAGGCTTCTGTCATTCACATCTAACACGCGTTTCCAAGTAATTTGTTTTAGTGATTTATCTGAATGCAAATGGTTGTACTGATAATTATCTAATAGTGCAGCAATGGTATTATTTGCTGTGGTGATAGCGTGAAAATCACCTGTAAAATGTAGGTTGATATCTTCCATTGGCAATACTTGTGCATATCCACCTCCGGCAGCTCCCCCTTTCATACCAAATACCGGACCTAATGAGGGTTCGCGTAATGCAGCAATACACGTTTTTCCTATTTTATTCAAGCCAAGACTAGCACTTACCGTAGTAACCGTTTTCCCCACACCAGCTTTGGTAGGCGAAAGTGCGGTAACCAATATCAGGTTATTCTTTTTAATATTGGTTGGGTTTAAAACAGAGAGGTCAATTTTAGCTTTTGTATGACCGTAAGGAACCAGTTTTTCGCTAGAAATATGAAGTTTGGCTGCTATCTCTTTAATGGGTTTAAGGGTAGCTTCGCGTGAAATTTGAATGTCAGATTTCATAAATGGGTTAGTTAAAGTTTTTACTAAAGTAGGAAATTGAATGATAGGAGCAAGGATTTTATTGAGGATGCTCTGATACAGAATTAAAAGTGAGAATATTTATTGCAAATTAAATCTCAAACTATTTTTTTTAAATCTCAAATCTCAAATCATACTTCCTATTAGAACCTTCCACATATCCTCAGCAGATTTGTCCCAATTGAATTTTGATGCTTGTGGGATCGACATTTCTCTATGCGCTTGGTATAATATTGTATTGGTAGTTATTTTAATTATAGCATCAGCAATAGCATTAATATCATTTGGGTTTGTTAATAAAGATGCTTGTCCACCTACCTCGGGCATCGATGTGCAATCTGATGTAATTACAGGAACACCACATGACATTGACTCAACAATTGGCAAACCAAAACCTTCAAAAAATGGAATATAAACCATGCAATATGCGGATGCGGTAATTTTATACAAGACATCTTCTGAAACCCTATTCGTGAAAATCACATCCTGTTTGAATTGCATTTTTTCAAATGTATCCTCAATATCAGTTGTGGCCCAGGCTTTTCTACCTACAACAAGTAATGGCATATCTGAATCAGATTCACTTCGGTATTTATCGTATGCTTTAAGTAGGTTACTAATATTTTTTCTGGGGTGCATGGCTCCCACATATAATAAATAGGGTTTGCCTTTGGTATATTCATTTCTAACTTGCTGTATAGCCTCAATATGCAAAGGTTTAAATCCAATGGAAGGAGCATTATAAACAACATTTATATGATTAGGATTGATGTTGAACGATTTTGCGATATCTGCTTTTGTGTATTCAGAAACCGCTATGAGTTTGGTAGCCTTGTTAATAAACCTGGGCACAAAATATTGGTGGTACTTCATGCCAATTATATTTATGGCATCAGAAAAGTGGAGCCAAGCAAGGTCATGAATAACTAAAGCGCTTGGTATGGTTGTATTAAGTACATTATATCCGTCAGTGCTAAAAAATAAATCCGCTTTGTATTTCTTCAATGCATTGGCAACGCTCCATTCAAACCACCAAACATATAGGAAAGGATGACGGGCAGGAGGGAACAACACAACTGGAGTTACATTTGGCGCATACACAAATTGTTTGTCAAAAGGCCTGTCAAAAAAGAAAATAAACTCATGTTCTGGATGATTGAGTGTCATCCTACTTAGGATTTCATGCGTAAATCGGCCAATACCTTCCAGTTTATCTTTTAGTAAAAAACGGGTATTAACAGCGATACGCATGTATTATAAAAGTGTTGTTTATTATTGCACACAAATAAAAGGTTTTTCTCAAATTCTTTATGATGCAAAATAAATTGCTTTCGAATATGGCTCTTATCATAGCAGTAAACCTGCTTGTAAAGCCCTTTTGGATATTGTTTGTTGATTTAGGAGTGCAGGATTCAGTTGGTTATGAAACCTATGGCGATTATGTGAGCATGTTTAACCTTGCATTGATTTTAACCATGCTTCTAGATTTTGGGATTAATAATTACAATAGCTCAACAATTGCTAATAATCCGGAAATACTTTCTCGTCAGTTTTCTGAATTATTTTCATTAAAAATCATACTTTCATTTATATACCTATTGCTAACTATATTATTGGCTTATATTTATGGGTTTTCTGGACAGTCATTGTACTTTGTAGTGCTTCTGGCGATGTGTCAGGTGGTGGCGCATTTCAGCACATTTGTTCGAAGTAGCATTAGTGGTTTGCAATTCTTTAAAACAGATTCATTGTTATCTGCACTAGACAGGCTGGTTATGATTATACTTGGATTAATCATGCTTTTTGGAGTTGTTATTTCCACAACCATTACAAATTATATCTATATTCAATTGGTCGGGTATATTACGGTTTTCGGTGTAGGTATTTTCATTCTCTCTCGACACCTAAGTGGCTTTAAGATTAGCTTCAAGTCAGATATACTTAAGGATATGCTTCGCAAAACATATCCTTATGCCATCCTTGCATTTATTATGCTGCTTTATACACGCACAGATGTGTTGCTGATGAAAAAATTATTGATTGATGGTGATTTACAAAATGGAATTTATGCTCGCGCATATCGGTTACTTGAAGCATCAACTCTAATGATAGGAACCACAGCCGCCATTATGCTACCACTATTTTCTCGGATGCTTGCCAATAAAGATAGCATGGAGCCAATCATACAAACATTAAGTGCTTTGGTGCTCATACCTGTTATTATTTTTTCTGTATGGTGTTCAATTTATCATTTGGAAGTCATGAAACTTTTATCACCCGATGCTTCGGCAGAAGTTAGCAATGCATTTGCAATACTGATGTTGGCATTTATTCCTTACACATGTATGTATATATTTGGATCAATGCTTACAGCAAAAGCCGAAATGAAAACGCTCATAGGTGTGGCTGTTGGTGGTTTGTTTTTAAGTATATTTCTTAATCTTTTATTGATACCAAAAATAGGTGCAATGGGAGCTGCAATTACCACACTATGCACCCAATCGGTAGTCGGTTTTGGGAAAACATATTTTGCTTTCAAACGCATTCATATCAACATGAAAACTCGATTTTTCATTGCTTTTTCTGTTACAATAATTGGATTAGTTACATTATTGTTGGCAATGTATCAATTAGGTATAAATTATTGGTGGGCAGCAATCAACACATTTTTTGTTGCTATTTTATTGGTCTTTTCTACTCAATTATTGTCTTTTCAAGCATTGAAAAATCAACTACTTTCAGTATTGCAAGTAAGATAAAAAACGCATCAGGCTTTCAAATGTCGATTTTGCCCTTATTTTTGTTCACAAACATGATTATACAGCATGAGTAACTCAAACGAACCGAATAATCCTACTTATAACTTCGACCTAACAGATGTCATTTTATTTTTGGTAAAAAATTTTAAGAAGCTGGCTATTATTTGCGTAGCAGCAGCTGTACTTACCTACATTTTTACCATGCCAAGTATTCTTCAACCTTTATATGGTGCAAAAGCATCATTCTATCCGGGCACTACAAATTCAGTGTCGTCTCAATTATTTTATTCAATAAAAGAGAAAGCAAAAGATCCATTTGCATTTGCAGATTTAGAGGTAACCGAGCAATACCTACAATTGCTAAACTCTAATGCATTAAAAGGAAGAATCATTAATCAATACGGGTTATATAATCATTACGGAATAGACCGCTCGAATAAATATGGTGAGCAAAAAATGAATAAATACTTCTCGGAACGAATTACCATCAGTCGTACTGATTACAACTCAATTGAAATATTGGTAAAGGACCACAGTCCAGACACTGCTGCTATTATTGCCAACGGAATAATGTATACTGTTGACCAAATGAAAAAAGACATGCAAAACATTGTTGCTAAACAAGTATTTGCGATTATCGAAAAATCCTATCAAAATAAACTTACACAAATTGATTCTATAAAATCTAGGTTGAAAGAGTTAGGTAAAGAAGGTGTTTACGATTTAGCCAATCAAGCTAAAGGTATATCTGAAATAAGTGGCAAAGGCCAATCAAATAATTACACCGATATAGAGAAATCGAAGCTTGGCATTTATGGAGGAGAAGTTTCATTATTAAACCAAATGATTGAAGAAGAGGCCTTGAATCTCACTTTTTTAAGAACAAAATATGAGCAAGCTCAAATCGATTTGAATGCCAACATGAGCAATATATTTGTTATTGATTATGCCGGACCATCATGGGACAAGGTGTATCCTAAACGAACAATTATGTTGATTACATCTGTGTTGATTGCATTTTTGGCAGGGTGTGTTATCATACTTGCTTTGCAACAATACCAAAAAATTAAACACATATTGAAATAGGATAACACTTGGAAGCAGGTACCCACACAGTTCCTCAGCAACTACAACTACATTTTTGGATTATTTCCTTACTTTTTGTTGTTGTCAATACCTATGCAATTATTTCAGAAGAAGCATGGTTGTTAGCATTGCCATTTGCTTTTGGTTTATTTATGCTCATATTTTTTAACCTTGAGTTATCATTACTATTGCTCTCTTTTATTGTGCCGCTTTCAGTCAATTTTGATAATGTTGGTTTTGGCCTTGGCATAAGTTTGCCTGATGAGCCTATGATTATGATCATCATGATTTTGGCTTTATTTAAAATTTTTATTAAATCAGAGTATGATGTTCAAGTATTTAAACATCCCATAACAATAGCCATTATAATAAATCTTGCGTGGCTTGTCATTACAAGTGTGAGTAGCGAGATGCCGTTGGTTTCATTTAAGTATGTGTTCTCAAGATTTTGGTATGTTTTGGTATTTTATTTCATGACAATTATGTTGTTTATGAAACGCAAACAAATTGATAATTATTTGTGGCTTCATATGGCATCATTGGCATTGGTTGTTATCATCACTATATATAAACATTACCTAAAAGGATTTTCAAAAGATGCTTCTTACGAAGTGATGCAGCCGTTTTATGTAGCACATGGAATATATGCTGCAGCATTGGCATTTTTTCTTCCCCTTTTATTTGTCGTATTTACTTTTGGCACAAAAATGAAACTCACTAGCTATGTGAGGTGGCTAGCAGGAGCATTGTTTTTGTTGTTTAGTTTTGGTATTGTGTTTTCATTTACCCGAGCGGCATGGATTAGTGTTTTGGCATTAATAGGCCTTGTTGTACCCCTAGTATTACGTATTCGTTTCAATAAGTTATTGCTGCTGGTTGTAGTAGGTGGCATTGTTTTCTTGCTCTTTAAAAATGATATTTACTATGCTTTATCTAAGACACAAGAAGTGTCTTCAAATGATATCAGTGTACATTTAAAATCTGTTTCAAATATAAAATCAGATGCATCAAATGCTGAGCGAATAAATCGCTGGATGAGTGCGATATCAATGTTTAAAGCAAAGCCAAATTTAGGTTTTGGGCCTGGTACTTTTATGTTTACATATGCACCCTATCAGCAATTTAATTATGAAACCATTATCAGTACCAATTTTGGTGATGTTGGAAATGCCCACAGTGAATACCTTGGCATCTTAAGCGAATCCGGATGGCCGGGTTTGCTTACCTTATTAATAATGATATATGCTTTTTTACAAGCAAGTTTTAGACTATATTATTATGGTGCAAATGCTTATGTGCGCTATATGGCACTTGCAATTATGCTAGGTCTCACAACATATTTGGTTCATGGAACCATGAATAATTATTTAGAATCGGATAAAATAGCTGTGTTGTGGTGGGGAAGTATGGCAATTGTCACCGCCATGGACATATATCATAATAGAAAAGAACCAACTTAGTGAGTTTTGTTCTTTCTGAACATGATTATTTCGATTCAAGCACAACAAAAGGTACAATCATTTCTTCCATGCTAATACCTCCATGTTGAAATGAGTTGTTGTACATATTTACATGGTAATTATAATTATTTGGATAGGCCATGAAATAATTTTCAAAAGCAAATACAAAACGTGAGCTCATATTTTGCCTAGGTAAAAGTGCTTCAGCGGGATCTTTAATGGTGAACAATTCACCTTCATTATAGCTTAGGTTTTTACCTTGCTTATAACGAAGGTTTGTACTTGTTGCTTTGTCGCCAATGATTTTTACCGGGTTGTTTACCCTTATACTTCCATGGTCGGTGGTAATAATCAATTTTGCCTTCTTCTGAGCAATTCTTTTAAGGGCATCAAATAATGGGGAATGTTCAAACCAACTTTGTGTAATGCTGCGATATGCTGCTTCGTCTTCTGCTAATTCTTTCATCACATTCATTTCAGTGCGGGCATGGCTTAGCATATCTACAAAATTGTATACAATCACGTTCAGTTTGTTATTAAACAGATTGGGTACTTTGTCAACCAATTCTTTACCTGCATTGAGGTGTGTGATTTTGGTATAAGAAGTTTTTTCTTTGAAATTTAATTTCCCAAGATTTCTGTTTAAAAGGTCTTCTTCGTGAAGATTCTTGCCTTCTTCATCTTGCTCATTTACCCAAAGATCTTTGTATATTTTTTCTATTTCAGAGGGCATCATTCCTGCAAAGAGTGCATTGCGTGCATAGTGTGTTGTAGTTGGAAGTATGGCCATGTAGGAGTCTTCTTGTATCACTTTGAAATATTCGGAAATAATGGGTTGAATAATTTTCCACTGATCGAGACGAAAGTTGTCTAACACCAAAAGAAAAATAGGTTCTGCACTACTTAGTAATGGGCTTAATTTATTTTTCAATAAGGTATGGCTCATGGTAGGTGTTTGGTTATCGGGTTTGTTAAGAAACTTGGTATAATGTTTTTTTACAAACTTTGTCCATTCACGATTGGCTTCTGTTTTTTGCATTAACAAAATTTCTTCCATCCCTGTATCGCCAGATTGGCTTAGCTCCAACTCCCAATAAATTAATTTGCGGTAAATGGCAACCCATTCATCATAATTAGATACATCAGAGAGTTCCATGCCAATATGCCTGAATTCTTGTTGGTAAGATTGTGCTGTTTTTTCTGTTATTAATCTTTTGTTATCAAGCTGTTTTTTTATGCTAAGTAAAATCTGATTTGAATTTACAGGTTTGATAAGGTAGTCAGCTATTTTACTGCCAATTGCATCTTCCATGATATGTTCTTCCTCACTTTTGGTAATCATCACCACGGGGATGTCTGGTTTTAATGTTTTAATCCTGTTCAGCGTCTCAAGGCCTGAGATGCCAGGCATATTTTCATCTAAAAATATGATATCGTAGTTGGTTTTTTCACAAGCTTCAATCGCATCTATTCCATTTGTTACTTTATCTACAGTAAATCCTTTGTTGGTTAGGAAAACAATATGAGGTTTGAGTAATTCAATTTCATCGTCTGCCCATAAAATGTGGGTATTCTGCATATCTGTGTTATTTTTGTTTGGTAATACAAATTAACGCTAAAACAAAAGTAATAGTGCATCAATCATTAAATAAAAACAAAGTCATTAATGATCCGGTATATGGATTGGTTCATATCCGTCATTCAATTATATATGATTTAATTGAGCATCCTTATTTTCAAAGGCTACGCAGAATTAAACAATTAGGATTATCAGGTTTGGTCTACCCAGGTGCGTTGCATACCCGATTTCAACATGTTATAGGTGCTATGAGCCTCACGCAACAAGCTGTAGATGTTTTGAGAAATAAGAAAATAGATATTACAGCAGAAGAGGAAGAAGCTGTTTGCATAGCCGTTTTGCTTCACGATTTAGGACATGGACCATATTCGCATACCCTTGAGCGTATCATCATTCCTGATATAAGTCATGAAGCCATTACCATTGCATTTATGCACAAACTCAATATTACATATCAAGATAAATTGTCCTTAGCTATAGAAATCTTTATGGACAAATACCCTAAACGATTTTTACATCAGTTGGTTAGTGGACAGCTTGATATGGATAGGTTAGATTATCTGAGACGAGACAGTTTTTATACAGGTGTTCAAGAAGGAGTTATCGGTCACGATAGAATCATACAGATGCTAAATGTGCATGAAAATGAATTGGTTATCGATGAAAAAGGAATTTATAGCATCGAGAAATTTCTGATTGCGCGTAGGCTAATGTATTGGCAAGTATACCTGCACAAAACAGTATTAGCAGCAGAAGAGGTGCTCATCAAAATTTTAAAACGTGCAAAAGAATTGGCAAGCCATAAAATAGAACTTTTTGCCACCCCCGAGTTTTCATATTTTCTATACAATCAAGTTTCTGGTGATGACTTTCTATCATCTAATGAAGCCCTTGAAACATACAGCCGATTAGATGATTTTGATGTGTTTACCTCTATTAAAGTTTGGTGCAACCACAACGATATGGTGTTGTCAGAATTGTGCAGGCAATTGGTTTATAGGCGACTACCAAAAGTTGAATTAACCAATGAGCCAATTAATCCAAGTAGAATTGAGGAATTGAAAATACAGGCAGCAAAAAGCAGTTCACTTCCTTTGGCCGACATGCATTATTTTGTATTTACAGACAGTGTGAGTAATAAAGCATATAGTCCTGAAGGTTTTAATATCAAGGTTTTATACAGAAACGGAACCGTAAAAGATATTGTACAGGCATCTGACCTCGAAAACATACAATACCTGTCTAAAGCTGTCAGGAAATACTTTTTATGTTATCCAAAAAACGTATAAATTGCCAAGCTATACAGCTAATCAATATATATGCAATTAAAAGCGGGTGAAATCGCACATATTTTAAATGGAACCGTAGATGGAGATTCAAATGTAATTTTATCAAAAATTGCCAAAATCGAAGAAGGGGAACCGAATGCATTATCATTTTTGGCTAATCCCAAATATGAGCCCTTTATATATGAAACGCAAAGCTCGGCAGTATTGGTTAGTAAAGATTATAAACCTACTAAACCCTTGAAAACAACACTCATTCGAGTAGTTGATCCTTACGCAGCTTTCACAAAACTTTTAGAATTAGTTAGCCAGGCACAAAATCAAGAGTTTGGCATTCATGCAACTGCGTTTGTTCATCCTAATGCAAAGGTGGCAGATAAAGTCTACGTTGGTCCGCTTGCAGTGATTGATGAAGGTGCTACAGTCGGCCAAAACAGCCGCATCTTGTCTCAAGCGTATGTTGGTAAAAACGTAGTTCTAGGTGAAGATTCTTTATTATATCCAGGAGTGATTATTAATCATCATTGCATTGTTGGTAATAGGTGTATTATACACTCAGGTACTGTAATTGGGAGTGATGGTTTTGGATTTGCACCATTGCCTGATAGGTCTTACAAAAAAATACCTCAAACTGGAAACGTAATTATAGAAAATGATGTAGAAATAGGAGCAAATTGTGCCATTGACCGAGCCACTATTGGTAGCACGATTATACGAAACGGGGTAAAGCTTGATAATTTGGTTCAAATTGCCCATAATGTAGAAGTAGGTGAACATACAGTAATCGCTTCACAAACAGGAATTGCAGGAAGTACAAAAATTGGTAAATACTGCATCATTGCAGGACAAGTTGGTTTTGTTGGCCATATCACCATTGCAGATGGAAATACCTTTGCCGCACAATCGGGAATTAGTAACAGTGTGAAAACACCAAACCAAAAGTGGTTTGGCTCACCCGCATTTGATTATGGAAAGGCTTTACGCACCTATGCACTATATAAAAATTTACCTGAAATGGAAAAACGATTAAGAGAATTAGAGCAGAAAATATCAGATTTATCTGTAAAAGATAAGAGTAATAAATGAAACAACAGACTATAAAAAAGGCAGTGACCCTTAGTGGTGTCGGACTTCATACAGGTGTTAATGTGACCTTAACATTTAATCCCGCACCTGAAAATCATGGAATAAAATTCCAACGTATTGATTTACCAGGAAAACCAATTATCGATGCCGATGTAGACAATGTTACCGATGTATCCAGAGGCACCACTTTGGAGCAAAATGGAGGCAAAGTTGCTACCGTTGAACACGTGATGGCATCACTTGCAGGATTAGAAATTGATAATTGTTTGGTTCATATTGATGCAGAAGAAACACCAATAATGGATGGCAGTTCACAATATTTCATAAAAGCTTTAAAAGATGCCGGAATCTCCCCACAAGATGCTGATAGGGAATACTTTTCCATACCACAAAATGTGTATTACAATGAGCAAGACCGCAGCGTTGAAATGATAGCCATGCCTCTAGACGATTATAGATTGACCGTTATGGTTGATTATAATTCCACTGTATTGGGTAGTCAGCATGCTTCTATTACCAGCATGAAAGAATTTGAAGGTGAAGTTGGTTCTTGTCGCACGTTTTGTTTCCTTCACGAGTTAGAAATGTTGTATAACAATAACCTGATACGCGGAGGCGACTTAAATAACGCCATCGTAATTGTTGATAGGGTGATTGAAGATAGTGAACTTGAGCATTTGGCAAAAATGTTTAACAAGCCCAAAGTAGAAGTGAAAAAGGAGGGTATTTTGAATAATGTTGATCTTCGTTTTCACAATGAGCCAGCAAGGCATAAATTACTTGATTTGGTAGGGGATTTGGCATTAATTGGTACTCCTATTCGGGCACAAATTATGGCTGCAAGACCCGGACATGCAGCAAATGTTGCATTTGGCAAAAAGATAAAGGCACTTATTAAAAAAACAAGGAATACCGTAAATGTTCCCAAATACGATCCAAATAAAGAACCAATTTTTAATGCCCAACAAATATCTGGGATGCTTCCACATAAATACCCATTTTTATTGGTTGATAAGGTAATTGAAATTACTAAAACAAGTATTACAGCAATTAAAAATGTGACTTTTAATGAGCCATTTTTTCAAGGACACTTTCCCGGCAATCCGGTAATGCCCGGAGTTCTCATCATTGAAGCAATGGCACAGGCAGGAGGGGTAATGATATTGTCGAGTGTTGAAGACCCCGAAAACTACAATACCTATTTCATGAAAATTGACAATGCCAAGTTTAAAGAAAAGGTATTGCCAGGTGATACACTCATATTCAAATTAGATATGATTGCGCCCATGAGAAGAGGTGTGTGTGTGATGAAGGCTTCTGCTTTTGTAGGTGAAAAATTGGTTTGTGAAGCAGAGCTTATGGCTCAAGTTGCTAAAAAAAATTGATTAATTAGAATACAACAAATACATGATTCAAACTTTATCGTATATAGATCCAGAGGCCCAAATAGCCAAAAATGTAACCATAGAACCATTTAGTGTTATTCACAAAAATGTAGAAATTGGAGAAGGTACATGGATAGGTTCTAATGTAACTATTTTTCCTGGTGCTCGTATTGGTAAAAATTGTAAAATATTTCCTGGTGCAGTTATTTCTGCTGTACCTCAAGATTTGAAATTTAACGGAGAAGAAACTGTTGTTCAAATCGGTGACCATAGCACCATTAGGGAATGCGTTACCATAAATAGAGGTACGGCTGATAAGCATGTTACCCGTGTTGGCTCTAATTGTTTGCTTATGGCTTATGTTCATTTGGCACATGATGTTATTATTGGCAATCATGTAATCATAGCAAATGGGGTTCAAATTGCAGGACACGTAGAAATAGCTGATAATGCAAGAATTGGAGGTTTATGTGCCATACATCAGTTTGTGAAAATTGGTCGTCATGTGATGATAGAAGGTGGCTCAATGGTTAGCAAAGATGTACCTCCGTTCACAAAATCAGGTAGGTATCCACTGTCATATGAAGGGGTAAATTCTATTGGATTAAGAAGAACAGGATTCTCCAACGAAAAAATCAATGAAATACAGGATATTTACCGCAAACTATTTGTACATAACAGCAATGTGGGTAAGGCATTAAAAATTATTGAAGCTGAAATGGAAGCAACACCCGAAAGAGATGAAATTTTAACCTTCGTTAAACAATCTGAACGAGGTGTGATGAAAGGTTTTCAAAACAAAAGAGGTTGAGAATACAACTTACACAAGTTGGCAAACGGTATGGTGAAAACCGTCTCTTTAAGGGAATTGATATTCTGATTCCTGATGGAGGTAGCTTGGCAATTTTAGGTCCAAACGGAAGTGGCAAATCTACTTTGCTTCAAATGATATTTGGTTATGTATCTGTTACGGAAGGAATCATCTCTCGAACTATTGAAACGAATGAAATTTCAGAAGACGTCCTCCCATCATATATATCTTTTGCCTCACCTTATATGGAACTTCCCGAATTACTTACAATGCAAGAGGTCATTTCCCTTCACTTTACCTTTAAATCACCACTATCCAATACCATCGTTACTGAGTCTGTTGAGGCTTTGGGTTTGGCAAATGAATATCACAAGCAAATAAAAAAGTTTTCATCTGGTATGAAGCAACGACTTAAATTAATATTGGCTTTGACTAGTCGTAGCAATGTGCTGTTGTTAGACGAACCCTGTAGCAATTTAGACGAATCAGGAATCAAGTGGTATTCCAATAATATTGCAATGTTTATGGAAAATAGGACAACTATTATTGCGAGCAATTTATTATACGAATACAGCCAATGTAAACAACAAATTAATGTTTCAGCTGGAAATAAAATAACTGGCTAGTAGTAATTCCTTGTGTATTTTTATTATTTGAGGAATTACAAGTTGTTGCTCATCATTCACAATTTCCAATTGAGCAAGTTTTCTTTTTTCGTTTTCAGGCCATTGGTTTTTCATACGCTTCAACACAGATTCGCGCGTGGCGTTGTCTCTTTGCATCGAGCGATTAATGCGCAATTCCTCGGGTGCCGTTACTACAATTATTTTATCCAACTGTTTGTATGAAGCTGATTCATACATAAGAGCAGCTTCTTTAATCACATAAGGTGATGTTTGTTTAATTACCCACTCATTAAAATCAGTATAAACAGCAGGGTGCACTGCATCGTTAAGCTTGGTCAATAATTGTTGGTCGGAAAAAGCTTTGGCAGATAACAGGCTGCGGTCCAACATTCCATCTTTCGTATATGCTTCAGCACCAAAAATTGATTTAATTTTCGAAACCAAAGATGGTGATTCAATCATCAATTGTTTAGCCCGACTATCCGCATCATACAAAGGTATTCCCAATTGCATGAAGATCTTTGAAACGGTACTTTTTCCGCTCCCCATGCAACCGGTGATGCCAATTTTGAGCATTATTTTTTTTCGTCTTTCTTTGGATCGTTTAGCAATCTAGAGGCCTCCATAGAGATAGAAGATCTATCAAGTCGCAAACGTGTTCCTTCGCTTTCAATAATTAAATAAGTGTCATTCATTTCAACTATTTTGGCATGAAGGCCTCCAAGGGTTACGATTTTGTCGCCTTTGGCTAATGCCTCACGGAATTTCTTCTGCTCTTTATTTTTCTTGATTTGCGGATAAATCATGAAAAAATAAAATACAACCATGATTAAAATAAGTGGTAGAAAAGAGCCCAGTCCGCCAGCACCAGCTGTGGGAGCCATTAATTGAATTGTGTTCATTTTGTTTTATTGGTGATTATGTTTGGAGTGATCTTCAACTTCTATTGGTGTTCGTTTATAATTAGATGGTTGTTGATTTATATCTACTTTAGGTTGTGTGCTAGGCACTACAAGACCTCTAATATATAATTTAGTTTCTGCAGGGCTAGTATTCGATAATACAGTTACATATTTTTCAAAACGATCAAGTCTGTATTTACTGTCAAATACCACCTTTATCATTCCGCTGGCACCAGGTGCAATGGGCTCTTTGGAATAAGATGGCACGGTACATCCACAACTGGCAGCAGCTGATGTGATGAGCAATTGTTTTTTACCAGTATTGGTAAACTTGAAAGAATACTCTGCTTTTTCGCCTTCAGCAATGGTTCCAAACTCGTGTTCTGTTTTTTCAAAAGTTATAATTGCTCCTTCAAATGTTGAGGTATCACTAGAAGTAGCCGAGATTTCCGTTGATGCACTAACAGGATTTTCTACCAAGGTTGGATCGGCTTTGGGTTGTTTGTTGCCACAAGCATTGATTAAAAAAGTGGCCAATACCATATAAATGATTCTGTACATAAAATGTTGTTTAAATTATTCTACTAATCCTCTTCCTGCTTTTTGAATCTTATTTTGCTTGCGCAAATCTAATTGTACCTTATCTAGAATGCCATTAATGAACCCATGACTTTGAGGTGTGCTGTATAGTTTTGCCATTTCAAGGTACTCATTAATACTCACTTTTACGGGAATACTTGTGAAGTACAATATTTCACACAAAGCCATTTTCATGAGTAACATGTCAGAGACCGCGATACGGTCAACATCCCAATTTTTTACTTTATCTGCCAATAGGTCTTCTAACTGCTGGTTTTCGGTAATGGTTTTTCTAAACAAATCTACCATGAATTGTCTAGCTTCTTTTTGGTCATCGTCATTTTCTAACATTATAGCTTTGCCAGGGTCGAGTTCTTTCATTTTGTCAATCGACTTCATTAATGTGCTAAGAACCAAGGTTTGGTCATCTTCCCAACTGATGTATCGTTCTTCGATATAGCTATTTAGTAATTCAGATTCGATGATAATCAACTGAAGCCATTCTATTATGAATTTTTTGTCATCACTAAATCCAGGGTTTTCAATAGCGGCATATTTTTCAAATGGTTCGAAATTGCGGGTAATTTGCCATAATTGTTTGAACACATCATGATTGGCATTCCAATGTATCTTATAGTGTTTTGCAAATGCCGAGAGTGCATCAGCATTCTCAAGCCCAGAGAGCAATTTGTTTTTATACAGCTTTTCCAACTGTGATATATTGGTTTCACTTGGAATGTATTTTGACTTCTGTAGCTCCAATTCAGTTGAAATGAAATGCCTGAATTCTGGTAATAAATGTAATAAATAGATATAGAGTTCGTGTGTTTTACCAATCGCTTTCAGCATGGCTTTTTCATGTGAACTCAAGTTTGGTTGTTCCTCTTGCACATAAGCATACAACTGTTGGAAAGCTTTGATTCGGTAAAATCTTCTGGTAAACATGAATAAAGAACGTTTTGTGTTTTTGATGGTTAGGTATTCGTATGTAAAAAAATATTCCTCACGAAAACAATAAATGACTAATAAGTGGAGCTTACACGCAAGATATCATTAATACGTTTTTCAGCCATATCAATTGCAGCTTTTTGTGTATGCGTTTTGTTGTCAGATGCACTTTTGTATATATCAAGAGTTACGTTGTAAATATGCTCAGTATTGCGCATCGCAGTTTCGCGGTTGTATCCAATATATTCTTGATATACATTAATCAATCCACCAGCATTGATTAAAAAGTCAGGAGCATATGCGATTCCTTTTTCAACCAACATTGGTCCATGTGCATTTTCATCTTCCAATTGGTTATTGGCTGCACCTGCAACGATAGCACATTTAAGTTTGCCAATATTTTCGGTGTTTAATATAGCACCCAAAGCGCAAGGAGAAAAGATATCAACCTCTTGGCTGTAAATATCATTTCCTTTAACAACTGTTGCACCAAATTTGGTGCTGTAGTGAGTTAATGCTTGTTCGTTAATATCTGAAATAATTAATTTAGCACCTTCTTTATGAAGCATTTCCAGTAAGTGTCCACCAACTTTCCCTAAGCCTTGAATGGCAATTTTTTTGCCTGATAGGGAATCATTTCCCCAAACATGTTTTGCTGAGGCTTTCATTCCCATATATGTGCCATAAGCAGTAACAGGAGATGGATCTCCACCGCCACCCATTGATTCTGGAAGGCCTACAACATGATCTGTTTCCATGTGTACGTATTCCATATCGCGTGTTGTAGTGTTTACATCTTCCGCAGTGATATATTTTCCATTTAGGTTTTCTACAAATCGACCAAATTTGCGCATTAAGGCTTCGGTTTTAATTTTTGAAGCATCACCAATGATAACAGCCTTAGCTCCACCTAAATTAAGACCTGAAATAGCTGCCTTGTATGTCATGCCCCTTGATAAACGCATTACATCATTAATAGCTTCTGCATCTGATGCATAGTTCCAAACCCTCGTTCCTCCCAATCCGGGGCCAAGCACTGTGTTGTGAATGGCAATAATTGCCTTTAGTCCGGTATGATTATCTTGGCAGAAAACTATTTGTTCGTGGTCATGTTGTATTAATTGTGCAAACATTCCATTTTCATTAATCGAGGCAGCTTGGTTATTAGACATAATAGATTGATTTAAATTTTTCTGTAGGTTGCAGCCGCAAATCTAACTTAAAAATTGTTTTTTCATAATTAACCAACATTGAAAGCTTTAGTAAGACTTAATACCTACTTCGTCAAATATAAGTATCGACTTATTTTCGGACTTTTGTTTGTAATTGCATCCAACCTATTTGCAGTTTTTCCAGCTCAATTGGTACGAAAGTCAATAGATGCTATGAAAGTGCAACTAGAAAGTGCCTCCACGAGCAAAGCTGATTTCTCAGGCATTCAAGAAATTGTGATAAGGTTTTCGATATTAATTATAGCCTTTGCATTAATCAAAGGGCTTTTTATGTATTTAATGCGCCAAACCATTATTGTGATGTCTAGACATATTGAGTTTGATATTAAAAATGATATTTTTAAACATTATCAAAAACTGAATTTGGCATTTTATCGCAAAAACAATACAGGTGATTTAATGGCTCGTATATCAGAGGATGTGAGCCGGGTAAGAATGTATGTGGGGCCGGCAGTGATGTATTTGATGAACCTATCTGTCACCATCATTGTAGTATTGTGGGCCATGTTTTCTGTAAGTACTGAGTTGACTATCTGGGTATTGCTGCCTTTGCCTATCTTATCATATGTTATTTTTTATGTAAATAATATCATTAATCAACGTAGTGATGCCATTCAATCTCAGCTATCTGTTCTCACTTCCGATGCTCAAGAAGCATTTTCGGGTATTAGGGTTATCAAAGCATTTGCTTTGGAAAATATTTGGCGCACAAAGTTTGCAAAGGAAACAGCTGATTACAGAGAAAAAAATCTTTCATTAACCAAAGTAGATTCGTTGTTTTTTCCTTCTATGTTATTGCTTACGGGTTTAAGCAGTTTATTCACCATATGGATAGGTGGGATAATGGTTGCAGAAGGTAAGCTTACTATCGGCAATATTGCAGAATTTACCATGTATGTAAATATTTTAGTGTGGCCGGTAACATCTTTGGGTTACACTACCTCACTTATTCAAAGGGCAGCAGTTTCCCAACAACGCATTAACGAGTTTTTAGAAACACCTCCCGATCATGATAAAAATAAAGGTATTTCATTTTCATTTGAAAATGAAATACGGTTTGAGAATGTAACCTTTACATATGATGGTAAAACAGAACCTGCTGTAAAAGATATAACGCTTTCGATAAAAAAAGGAGCGACTGTTGCCATTATTGGCCCAACCGGATCGGGGAAAAGTACATTGTTGCAATTGATGCTTAGATTGTTTGAACCTCAAAAAGGAGTTATATACATTGACAGCATACCGCTTTCTGAAATTAATCCAACTGATTTTAGAGAGCATATCGGATATGCCACGCAAGACGTATTTTTATTCTCAGATACAATTGCAAATAATATAAAATTTGGAATCGCACACGACATGCAAGACTTGCAACAAAAAATGGTGCGTGCTTCAAAAGACGCAGCCCTACACGAAAGTATTACCCAATTTCCGATGGGATATGAAACAGTAGTTGGCGAAAGAGGTATCACCTTATCTGGCGGGCAAAAACAACGCGTTGCACTTGCAAGGGCACTCATCAAAAAGCCTGATTTGCTATTGCTTGACGATACCTTGTCTGCTGTGGATGCCGAAACAGAAAGTAAAATTGTGGATGCAATGAATGAAAATAAAGCAAAACGAACCTTAGTTTTAGTAACTCACAGGGCATCAGCCGCAGCCATTGCAGATAAGATATATGTTATAGAAAATGGTGAAATTTCAGAGGCCGGAAGTCCAAACGATTTATTGACACAAAAAGGACGTTATTTCGAAATGGTTCAAAATCAAAGTGTAGAAGCGGTTACAATTTCATAACTTAGTCATAAGTCTTGATTTAGAGCCATTATTCAAGGTCCATTTTATAAAAATAATTTTGAAATATGTGTGCGTGCGATTATTTTGCAATGCTTTAAATAAAATCAAATAGGATAAAATGGAGGAATATAACAAAAGTGACAGGCAAGAAATTTTTTCAAAAAAAATAAGGGCCGGAAAGAGAACTTACTTCTTTGATGTAAAATCAACCAAAGGAAACGATTATTTTCTCACTATCACTGAAAGTAAAAAGAGATTTGAAGACGGCAGCTTTGTAAAGCATAAAATTTTTCTTTATAAAGAAGATTTTAATAAATTTATGGAAGCATTAACAGAAACCGTAAATCATGTAAAAACCGATTTGATGCCTGAATATGACTTTGATTCAGCAGGTCGTAGCGAATACAGCAATAATGAAGAAGAGTCAAACAATTATTGAATAAACACAAAACACAATTTAAAACAAATAACAAATATGAAAAAGTTAAAAATCATGATGGCTATGCTGAGCATGGCCGCTGTAGTAGGATTTTCTTCTTGTGGAGATGATGAAGATGAAACTATTGCTGATGCAAAAATCACAATGACAGTAAGAAAAGTAGTTGGATCTACTTCAACTATTATTACTTCTGGTGCTACAATTAACAGTGGAGATTCATTAAATGTCGAAATTAAATTTGAAGGAAACGACAAAAATAAATTGAAAAGCTACCAAACCACAGGATCTTGGGCGACAACTACACTTAAATCAGGTAATTTATCTGGAACATCAGCTACTGTAATTGACGGTTCAACTCTTAATCTTCCAGCTTCAAGTTACACATACACTGTAATCCTAACTTCGGAAAAAGGAACAATTACTGCACCATTTAATTTTACAATAGCCGGTGCACCTGCATCTTCTTACACCATTGATGTGACAGAGGCTGTCATTCTTGGAAACCAAGCTGATGCGGCTGCTAAATTCTGGTCAGGTAAAAACAAAAATGAATACTTCTTGGCAGATGCTGTAGGTAACCCAACCTTGCAATCAGCTATAGACTTAGGTTATGCAACCCGTTCTTCAGCTAATGGCGGAAATAAAATCATTTCACCAAATTCTTCTGATGCAACTGATATCTACGCTACTCAATGGTCAGCTACATCAGAAAAGATTACAAATTGGACTACACGTAACAACACAACTTTTATCCTAACCACATTAACAGCAACAGCATTTAATAATGCTACAGATTCAGTTGCGATTGAAAATTTGATTAGTACTGCACGCGCAGCTAACGAGCCAAACAACCAGTCAGTAAATGTACAGGATAACAAAATATACCTATACAAAACTCAAGGTGGACGCTATGGTTTGATTTGGGTTGTACAAGCTACAGGCGAGGTAGTAAATAACTCACCACAAGCAGGCCAACTTAACTTTGTTGTAAAATATCAACGCGATAAATAAAATTCAAAAAATCGTTATTTATTAAAGCCGGTTGCAGTAAGTTGTAGCCGGCTTTTTTATTATTTAATACGGATGAAAAAAATTGGAATATTTACATCAGGTGGCGATTCACCCGGGATGAATGCGTGTATCAGGGCAGCAGTTCGCACTGCAATTTTCAATCATGTTGAAGTTATCGGAATTAATCGAGGATACCAAGGTATGATTGAAAATGATATGTTTCAAATGCCTTCTCGCATGGTATCAAATATCATTCAGCGAGGTGGTACCATTCTTCGCACAGCACGCTCTAAAGAGTTTATGAGCTACGAGGGAAGAAAAAAAGCTTATGATAACTTGAAAGCAATGGGTGTTGAAGGCCTTTTTTGTATTGGAGGAGATGGCAGTTACACAGGTGCAAAACAGTTTTATGAAGATTTTGGGATGCCCATAATAGGAGCTCCAGGCACTATTGATAATGACATATATGGTACAGATTTCACCATAGGTTTTGATACTGCAATTAATACCGCATTGGATGCAATTGATAGAATTAGGGATACTGCAGATTCACATAACCGTGTTTTTTTTATAGAAGTGATGGGCCGACACACGGGTTTTATAGCTCTAGCTAGCGGCATTGCTGGTGGTGCAGAAGCCATCATGATTCCGGAAGAGAAAAATGATTTAGATAAATTAATCAACTTGTTCAAAAACAGCAAGAAAGCATTTTCAATTGTGGTTGTTGCTGAAGGTGATGAAGACGGAGGTGCACTAAAATTAGCTGAAATTCTTAAAAAACATATTCTTGATTTCGACCCTAAAGTTTCAATTCTTGGCCATATTCAACGTGGCGGAAAGCCTAGTGCATTTGATAGGGTTTTAGCTACGCAACTCGGGAATGCAGGAGTGGAAGCATTGCTTGCTGGCCAAAAAAACAAAGCAGCAGGACTCATGAACAATGAAGTGGTGTTTACTGATTTCAAAGATGCCATCTCCAATAAGAAACTACTTAACCCAAGGTTGATTAGGATGGTTGATATATTGAATGTATGAGGTTTTAGAAACGGATAACAGATTTACCGCTATTTTTTTGCATTTTTGCCACTTGAATTTATCATGGAACAAAAAGTATTAATTATTGATTTTGGGTCGCAGTATACCCAGCTGATAGCTAGAAGACTGAGAGAGTTAAATGTGTATTCTGAAATACATCCTTGTACCCATTTGCCAGAAATGGATCAATCAGTAAAAGCGGTTATCCTATCAGGTAGTCCTTATTCTGTAAATGATGGATTGCTGCCTGCTATCGATCTTTCAGGTATAAGGGGCAAATATCCTTTGTTGGGCGTCTGTTACGGAGCACAGTATCTTGCATCAAGCAATGGTGGTAAAGTGTTGCCATCAAAGATACGCGAATATGGCCGTGCTAGACTTAGCAAAATTGATGAAAATATTTTATTTAAAAATATAAGTAAAGATTCTCAAGTATGGATGAGCCATGGGGATACCATTACAGAATTGCCTTCTAACTTCGACATTATAGCTAGTACAGATGATGTGAAAGTTGCTGCATTTAAAATTAAAGATGAACCGACTTATGCTATACAATTTCATCCTGAAGTAACGCATAGCGAAGATGGAAAAACTCTTTTACATAATTTTATTACAGATAT